>JBCBQE010000696.1:0-4065 GCA_039820385.1 Cyanobacteria bacterium J06635_10 | reverse complement strand
GAAAAATCCAATACTTGATGGATGCTTTCCCCACACAGAATAATAAACAATGGTTTACAGAAGAAACTTTTCGTTCAATTCTGAGAATTCGAGGAATTGAATCAAATTCACCGAGTAACTATGCTGAAGCATTTCACTGCCGCAAAATTATTTTTTAAGAATTAAAATCATTTTTGAAATCTATAAAAAGTGACTAAAATGAATACAGTTTTTTTCGATTCTAGCGTCAGTGAGGATGTTAGAAGAGAACATCTCTACAACGGACAACTATTCGTCTTTTCCCCTTTAGATAGCGCTCACGCCCTTTGTCATCTTGCCCGTGAAATAACAGAACAAGCCTTTGCTCCAAAAGATCCAAGAGTTGCTCAGCACAGTTTATCTGTGGAAGATTACGTTGCGATTTTAGCGAAACTCAAGCCAGCCTTTATACATCACCCTAAATCAAAACAAATCATTCAAGGAATTTTGAAAGAGAGCGGATGTGACTTAAACAAAACCTACTTCGACGTACCAAGACTGAGAACTGCAACAAGTGATGGATATCTTATCAATGGTATAGATGACTGCTTTTCATCCTCACCGCGATACTTGGTATTCTGCTCCTATGTGCCAAATTAATTGGTGGCTTCCAGTTTACGAAATTACATCGGATAATGGCATGGCATTCCATCTCCGCTATTGGAGTCAGCCCGTAAAGAATGGATCGAGAGACTACAATTATGCTCAGTGGAATAAAGAAAGTCGCAAAAATGCTGCAAAGCACATTAAAACTGATACTCGTAAGCAACCCCATCCCGAAGAGCCTCTTGAATTAGAGCCACAATTACGTTTAGTCCCAAAAGTTGGTGGGATGATTCTTTTTTCAGGAGGGCAGATGCATTCTACTGTCCCCAATACTTCAGGCTATACTCGCTTCAGTATCGATTTTAGAACTGTACACCTTGATGATGTAATGGCTCAACAAGGTGCCCCAAATATTGACTCGGCTTGCACGGGCACTACTTTGGGTGACTTCTTACGAGGTAGTGACTTCTGCCCAATTTCAGACTCTCTTGTTGCATCCTATGACAAAAAATCATAAAAATTAAATTCTCGTCAAAGACACAATAAATATGACTTTAGCTAAGTTTAACGCTTCAAATAAACAATCTTTTAAACAATCAAAAATTTTACAACAAAAAAGTCATTCTTTGATTCCTGGTGGTTGCCACACTTATGCTAAAGGTGACGATCAATTTCCAGTTTCCTCACCTGGCTTTATTGTTAGAGGTAAAGGTTGTCATGCATGGGATGTAGATGGCAATGAATTTATCGAATACGGAATGGGTTTACGTGCTGTTACCTTGGGACATGCTTATCCACCTGTCGTAGAAGCAGCTTATCAGCAAATGCTGCTTGGCAATAATTTTACCCGCCCAGCTACTATTGAAATGGAATGTGCTGAAGCTCTTCTTAGTTGGGTTCCCGGTGCAGAAATGGTGAAATTTGCCAAGGATGGCTCAACAACAACAACCGCAGCAATTACACTGGCAAGGGCTTATACAGGAAGAGATATGGTTGCGATTTGTGGCAATCATCCTTTCTTTTCTTACAATGACTGGTACATTGGCAGTACACCCATGTCCGCTGGCATTCCCCAAGCGATTCAAGATTTCACAGTAAAATTCAATTTTAATGATATTGAAAGTGTTAAAATCCTTTTTGCTAATCATCCTGGGAAGATTGCTTGTGTAATTTTAGAACCAGCTAAATACGAAGATCCCTCTGACAATTTTCTCCATGAGGTACAAAAGCTCTGTGAAGAAAATGGGGCAGTTTTCATCTTGGATGAGATGATTACTGGATTTCGTTGGTTTACTGGCAACGCTCAAAATTACTATGGTGTTGTTCCCGACTTATCAACATTTGGAAAAGGCATGGGAAATGGTTTCGCTGTTTCTGCCCTAGTTGGTAAACGAGAAATCATGGAATTAGGTGGTATTTACCACGACAAAGAGCGGGTATTTCTACTTTCTAGTACCCACGGAGCAGAAAACCATGCTCTAGCTGCCGCGATTGCTACCATGAAAATTTTTCGACAAGAAGACGTAATAGAGCATCTTTACCAAAAAGGAGAAAGATTACGCAGAGGCATTAATCAGGCAATTGCCGTTCATGAACTTGAAGATTACTTCCAGGTTGTTGGCAAACCTTGTAATTTAGTTTATGCAACCCGCGATCGAAATAAACAAGCATCTCAAGCATTTAGAACTTTATTCCTACAAGAAACCATCAAAAGAGGCTTAATTATGCCTTCTCTTGTAGTCAGTTTTTCTCATAGTAATCAAGATATTGATAGCACCATCAAAGCAGTTGGCGACTCTTTGATGGTTTATCGAAAAGCTCTTGAAAATGGCATCGAAAACTATTTAATTGGTCGTCCAGTTAAACCTGTGTTTAGAAAATATTGTTAAATAAGCTGTTGCATATTTAACTTGTATATAAGACGCAGGTACAGATACCCGCACTACAAAAATTTGACTTTAAATAGTATTAAAAATTACGCAATCGGGACATTCTGATTATAGGAAGTTTGTACACTCACCGTCTCATTCTAGTAATAAGACGGTGAGTGTACGGCTCCAACCTAGTCTGGTAAAAATTGCGTAAGTCCTGAGTATATCAGCTTACTTTCATAAATATAATGCTACAGACTCTACCCTACTACTCTAGTAACTTAGAAATAGGTCAAGAACTTTACCAGTTAATCTCAAAACTATATCCGATCTGTCGCAGTATCACGGGTAATGGCTTTAGAGAAACATTGCAAATTATACAACAACATATTCCATTAGAAATTCATGAAATTCCGACAGGAACTCAAGTATTTGATTGGACTGTTCCTAAGGAATGGAATATTAAAGATGCTTACATTAAAAACTCTCAAGGCGAAAAAATTGTAGATTTTGCTAATTCAAATCTACATATCATGAACTACAGTATTCCAGTTAGTAAAAAGCTTTCTCTGTGGGAACTCAAAGAACATTTATATACAATTCCAGAATATCCTGACTGGATTCCCTACCGAACTTCATATTACAAGGAAGCTTGGGGATTTTGTCTTACTCACAAACAATATTTACAGCTACAAGATGAAGAATATGAAGTTTATATTGATTCTTCCCTCGAACCCGGGCATCTTACTTATGGTGAATATTTTATCCCAGGAGAAAGCGTAGAAGAAGTATTAATTTCCTGCCATGCTTGCCATCCTTCACTTTGTAATGACAATCTTTCCGGAATCGCGATCGCAACTTTTCTCGCCAAACATTTAACTCAAATTCAACCAAGATATTCCTATCGATTTCTTTTTATTCCTGGCACTATTGGTTCAATTACATGGTTGGCTCTAAACGAAGCTCAAGTCGATCGTATTAAACATGGTTTAGTATTAACTTGTTTGGGAGACTCTGGGAAATTTACTTACAAAAAAAGCCGCAGGGGTAATACTGAAATTGATGAAATAGCTGCTTACGTTCTGAACAACTGC
This sequence comes from Cyanobacteria bacterium J06635_10, assembly GCA_039820385.1. Classification (GTDB taxonomy): domain Bacteria; phylum Cyanobacteriota; class Cyanobacteriia; order Cyanobacteriales; family Nostocaceae; genus Rivularia. The sequence goes on along the minus strand of JBCBQE010000696.1, from coordinate 536 downwards.
AATCAGAATTATGAAATCATAGATTTCTTTCCCTATGGCTATGATGAACGTCAATATTGCTCCCCCGGATTTAATTTAGCTGTAGGTTGCTTAATGCGATCGCCTCACGGGACTTTTCCTGAATATCATACTTCAGCAGATAATTTGAACTTTATTAAGCCTCAATTTCTTGATGAATCATTTTCTCAATGTATTTCTATATTAAATATACTTGATAACAATCAAATCTACTTAAATCAAAATCCAAAATGCGAACCACAATTAGGAAAAAGAGGACTATACCGTGCTATCGGTGGTAAAAAAGATAGTGGATTAAATGAAATGGCAATTTTGTGGGTTTTGAATCAATCCGATGGCGATCGTACATTGCTAGATATTGCTCAAAGATCGGGAATCGCATTTGATGAAATTAAACAGGCTGCCGATGCATTATTATCAAGATTTAGAATAATAGCAATAGCTCCATTGCAACCCAGTGAGAAGTGTTATGTTTTTTAGACCTAATATTTTCTTGCGTCATAAGTTAATAAATCATG
>JBCBQE010000695.1:0-4066 GCA_039820385.1 Cyanobacteria bacterium J06635_10 | reverse complement strand
TCTGGTGACTGAGAAACATTATAAGGAAGCTCGTCTAACCCATCAAATACAAATACAACTTGTTGCTCTTGAATTTTCTGCTGCAATAGCTCTCGCGAATAAGATGTATGACAAGCAACCCAATCAATAATAGGTAGTTGTTTATTACTCCAAGTCCAAATTTGCAAAAAGATGATTGTGCAATCAACATATTGTCGTTTTAACTGTTGCTGAAATTCTTTCAATAAAAAACTTTTACCTATTCCCGGTTCCCCCAGTAATAATAAACTACCATCATATAAGTTGAAAGCATCTTGTAAACTATTAAAAGAATTTGTTCCAACTAGGGAAACACCTTGAACGGCATTTGGCTTATTTTCCAGTTTACGAGAGAAGGAAAAGAAATTATTTTGGTTATTCATAGTTTTTTATATTATTTATAATTCCTACTTAATTTAACCTCACCCCAGCCCTCTCCTTCCGCCAGGAGAGGGTGCCTTACAAGTAAGTAGGATAAAACCTAATTACGTCATTGCGTTTACGTAACGAAGCGAAGCGTAGCAATAGCAGCAGTTTCGAGTATTTTACATTTCGTTACATAGATAGATTTATTTGCGCCTATCTACTTATCTATAGCCTAATTTGTGGGGCTTTTTTATCCTCAGCTAGTTCTTCTTCAGTCATTTTAGTTAAGACTTTTTGAAAATAAGCATCATTTGGTTTTCCTGTATTTATCATGCTTTCAAGTAAGGTCGGACGATTTTCTTTTGGATAACGAGCAATCATATAATCAAGGTAGCTTGGCATTTTATCGTATGCTGTTTTAGCGCATTCTATGCAGTAAGAAAGAATATCTCCTCTGCCATGAAATCTATTGTTAAGCTGTCTCAGTTTTTCTCCTATAATGTCAATTTGTTCGTTGCTGGCACCAGCAGCAGCCGCAATTGCTAAAATTAGAGCGCTTCTTTCTTGAAATGAAGCACAAGCACCACCCGTACAAAATCCCGCATGTGCATCATTAGCTCGCCCTTCTAAAGCTGCTGTTCCCCTACCAGTCATAGGGATTTTGCGCTTTTCACCCATGGGAGTTTTGAAGTTGACGTTACCAGCGAAGTTGACTCCATTATCTATGAATGCCAATAAGTATGCTTTAATTTCTAAAGGTAAAGATGGTTGTTGCTGTAAAATTAATTCTAAAGCAGCAGTATCAGTTGTTTTTTCACCTAATTTTGTTCTATCCCCATCAGCTTCTGCATAGGGATTTCCTGTTTCGGGAAAGTTAATTATTAGGTTCTTGCCGATAAATTTAACACCAAGATAACTTAATGCTTCCGCTTGCGTTTGAGGTTCAGAAATTTTGGTGCATGTTTGGGATATAGTTACAAGTTTTCCTTGTAGTGTAGTATAAGCATTGCCTTCTCTGGCATTGACGATAAAATTCATTTTGTTCTCCAACATTTTTACAGTTATCAGTGAGCAGTGAGCAGTGAGCAGTTATGGGTTATGAGTAGCTAGTAGTAAAGAAGGTTTCTTTCTCCACCCATTTCTCCATCAACTATTAACAGGTAGATGATATTCTTTAAATAGTAATTCATATTTTTCTCTAATTTGATCGTTGGTATAATCTGGATAACGTTTTAAAGCTTTATATGCAGTTGGATGTTGTGTAGATTTATATATCTTGTATAAGGCATCTTCAACAGCACTTCTTACGGTATTAATTGGGTCATTTCGCCACATATTGATTAACCTTTCTATAATTTTAAATTTATCTAATTCTTGTTGATTCGCACTGATGTTACCTGATGCAATAACAGCAGATTCTCGCTTGATTCTGTCTTGATTGTTTAGCTGTTCAATTAACTCTTGAATTGTAGAAAAAGAAAGCGGTTGTGGATTAAGTTTCTCAAGATAAATTGCAGCCTTTTCTCTGGCATTCTGGCAATTTACTGTTTTTGCAATAAATTCTAAAGATGCTTGAGCCGGATTGCGAACGCTGCTAAATTTATCTTGACGGCAGACTTTGTTTAATGCATCTATAGCTACAGTAGCTTTGAGTTTACCTAGGGTAATCGCCGCTTGTTTTCGCACGTATGAATCTGGCTCTTGTTCGTAATCTACTGCTTTAATTAATTCCTCAACTGCACTTATGTCAGCTATGCCGATTTCTCCTAATGACTGTGCTGCTGTAGCGCGAACATCGGGTTCTTGGCGGGAATTTCTAAGTAATTTCACGAGTTTTTCCACTGCTTGTGGGTATTGACTCAACTTTTGGGCGCTGTTTACCTTTGTATCTAAATCGGTACTGGATAAACCTTCAATAAGTATGTCAAAAGGTGTATCGTTAACTTCTGGGGAATCTTCTGGATTTAATTTACCTGCAAGTATCAGATTACGTTGAATTTCTTTGATGATTTCTACAGGTTTATCTTGAGACTTGATTACCGTGTATATTTTCTGTAATGCCTTGGCTGCTGTTTCGCGAACATTGCTAATGTAGTCGTTTCGCATGGCTGTAACTAAGGCTTCAACTGCTTGCTCCCTTTGTGACAAACTTGTTTTATTTTCAAGTATCTTGCCTAGTTGGCGAGCTGCTGTTTCGCGCACGTATCGATCGTTTGCAGAGTTAAAACTAGAAGTGTTTGTAGGAATTAAAACAAAGTTGATTAATTCGGTAATTGTAATTCCATCATCATACTTTGCTAAGGCTTTAATGGTTGCTACAACTACATCGGGATCTTTATGCTCCAAAGTTTTTTGTAAAGCTAATTTTGCTGCATCGTTTCTCTTGCCGCTATCTGCAAGGTTTCTTTGTGAGGCGACAACCCATGCTACTTTCCCACTACTTTGGTTAATCGCTCGGCGAAGAATATAGTCGCATTTGGGTGAATCTACAATTTCGTAGGTGTCAAAAAATATTACTAATGGTGTTTCTTGAGCTATCTTGGCAATTCCAATTCCTAAAGAAATCGCGAGGTTTATTTCTTGTTGTGGAAAAATTTCTAACTCTTGTGGTGAAAGTTGCTGCTTGATAAATTCCTTTACCTGTTGAAATTCATAAAGTTCTTCCTCATCTAAATTCACTTCATCTTCGTTTAATAAATCGGTAATTCCGTCAACCCCTAAAGGGCGCAAATTATCTATAAAATCTACATCTTTTACAGTCAATTTTTTTAACGCGGCTGCAATCTTATTATTTGCATTTTGACACAAATCCTTTGTTTTACGGTAATTTTCAAAGTAATTTCCCCAACCTTCAAAAACAAACTTTTGATAAATTACTTCTAAAACAACAGTGGATTCAATATTATCGTGTCCGACTCTAAGTTCGGGATAGCCCTCGTATTTTGAAGCCCAATCTAAAAGTAAATTATTAACTTTATCTTTCAAAGATTTTTCCGAAACAATTTGACGCAAACGGTTAATAAAAGCAGACTTACCCATTCCTTGATGTCCGTAGGGTAAGAAAATTTGCGGACAATTTTCTAAGGATTGAGAATTTAATAGAGAATCTAGAATTTGTTTAAAACTTTCTTGTTGTTCCTCACGCTCTATAAATACAGAGGGTGCCCCATCGGGTTCGGGGATAACATTTTCATTAAATATGCGCTGGTAAATTGGGTTAAAAAACTCTAGATAATTTCCCCGCCGCGTTACTAGCCCTGTATAGCGAAACTCAAGTTGTTCGGGTGTTTTGTCAATAGGGATTTTACCATTTTTTAAAAGTTGATGACAAATATGCCGTAACTTATTACTATTTTTACTATCTAATATTCTGCGGTAAATAGTTCTAAAATGAACGGGAGAATCTTGCTTATCGCTATCCCAAAACTTAACTATATTTTGAATAATATTTTGGACAGCAACTGAAACTGAACCTTGAGAGATTAAGTCTCTTTCTGATAAAAGACGACAAATCTTTTGCGTTAAAAAAGGCTGTCCGCCAGTCCATTTTAATACTTCTTCTAACACGGCGCGAGGATTATTAGTTTTGAAATTCAAGCCCGTAGCTAAATTTAAAGCTTGCTCTAATTCAAAACCCCTTAACTCAATTGCCCTACCAATTCAAAAAAGCAGTTTTGGAATT
>JBCBQE010000694.1:0-4067 GCA_039820385.1 Cyanobacteria bacterium J06635_10 | reverse complement strand
TTTACTCAAAGTCGGATTAATTAGTTTGCCGTATCCAACCATACCCTTACGACTGGAAATCAAGCCACTAAATCTACCGTACTGCAAAAAATATCTAGCGCTAGAGTAATTCACTTTGCAACTCATGGATTGCTTGATGGGAAGGATTTTGGGGAACTTACTCCTGGTGCGTTAGCATTCGCTCCTTCCGAAGGAAGGCTCGCCTTAGCTCCTGATACCCCCAAGGAATTGTTACTTTTCCTAACACTGGGTTGACTTGGATAACAGTATTAGGAGTCAATGCAGCTTGTAATTTCTCTGCTCCATCAGCTTGATTCGGAGGTAAAAGTAGACGGTAAAGTTCCCTTCCAACGTTTGCTAGAAGGGGAAGCCAAGCATTGAGTAACTCCAAACTTCCATCAACTGACCAGCGATATTCACTTTCTGAAGTTAATTTTAATTGTTGACGGATTCCGGCGATCGCATTCCCCAAAGCAGTAGGTTGCAAAGTAGTATCGTAAAATGCCAGTTGTTGATTTCCTTGGGTACGATCCAAAAAGCGAAAATCAATGCTTCCATCCCGTTGCTCAAGTTCTACATCCACAGTTAATACTCGTTCGGGGAGCATTGCAAGTTGTTCGTTGGTAAGTAAATCCGTAGTAGTAAATGTAACTCGACTTGTTTGGGCTGGATGCAAGGATTCGGGAATTTCTGCACCGATTGTAGGAATAATTAGGACTCCAAGCTGCTTTGACTGAAGCAAATAACCACGGTAGAACAACTCTACTTTGATATAACCGCGATCGCCAAATTTGTCAGGGCTTACTGTAAATTGGAGATTATTAGATTGAGCAGTACGGGGTAAAGATAATTTGTTTTTGGTTGGATGAATTTTGAAATCCTTAGAAGTTAATACCACATCGAGTGATAAAGTTTCTTGGTGATTCCAAAGCTGAGTTAAGGTTTTATCTGGAAAGGTAATTGGTTCCTTATCTATTCCTTGTGGTTCTGGGCTAATGTTTACAAATAGAAAATAAGCTTGTCCATAGATTAGGGGTTAGCTTGGTGGGATTATCGTTTGGTTGTTGGGTTCGGTAAAGTAAGTATTGAAATAACGATAATTTTCTACGTATTCGGAGATTTGTTCTAAAAAACCAAGTTCCTTCGTGATTTGCTCTTGGTTTTCAGTAATTAGAATGCTGCTCGTAATATTAATTACCTGCTTTGATTTATTGTAATTATCGTCGGGGTGGTTCCGTAGCAACTTTTATACCCCATATGCTGGACAAGTTATCAAATTTGGGTGGTAAAAAATATTTTTACGCGATTTTGGAACATGCGCGATCGCAAATGAGCGTCCATGAAGATGTGCAGCAGCGTATCGATAAACTTATTCGTCAACTTAATTTTCCAGCTTCTACAACAAACGATGTTGATGGGCTTGTGCAAAAAGTCAGGAAAGGTCTATATGATAGGATCAAAAATTTGCATGGAACCATACAATTATTAGATATTGCCTATCCAGTAGAAATTGACCGCCTTTATGTTGATGTCAATATTCTTGAGGAACCCTGTAGCTACTCTCGTTTAGAAATTGGTGAGTTATTACGGGGTCGTGACCAAAGAGAAGATTTTAATCGTTTTGGTTTATCCAAAGTGCGGGAGCGAGTCACGGGACTTCAAGCCGTAAAGAAATATGCAAAATTAATGATATTAGGAAAACCGGGATCGGGGAAAACTACCTTTTTGCAGCACGTTGTTATTGAATGTAATCAGGGCTATTTGCTAGCTGACCGTATACCAATTTTAATTCGGCTTAGGGATTTTGTAAGACAAGCCAAAAGAGTAAGTAATTTTAGTTTCGATTCTCATATAAGTTTCTACTTGCGGGAAGTTGCTTCTCAACAAGAAGTGACAGCGCTACTTTCAGCAGGTAAGTTTTTATTGCTACTGGATGGACTTGACGAAGTTCCGGAAGAAAACAGTGATGCAGTGGTAGATGAGATTGAATTTTTTCTAGATAACTATGACCAAAATCACTTCATTATAACCTGCCGAGTTCAAGCGCAGAAATACAGGCTCAATCGTTTTAACTATGTCGAAGTTGCTGATTTTAATTCGGAACAAATAGTAAAATTTACTCAGAAATGGTTTGCTGCAAATTCTCGGAATAGACTACAGGAAGCTGAAACGAAATCATCAAAGTTAATTGAGCTATTTAACCTGGTAGAAAATCAAAAAATTAAAGAATTAGCAGTTACCCCCATTTTGCTAAGTTTAACCTGTAGAATATTTGATGATAAAGGTAAATTCTACTCGAAACCATCTGAACTTTATGAACAAGGATTATAAATTCTACTTTCAAAGTGGGATGATTCTCGGAGGATTAAACGTTATTCAGTTTACCAAAATTTATCTATCGAACAAAAGCGCAAACTCTTAACTTATCTAGCTGCTCGCAAATTTGAACAAGAGCAATATATGTTGTTTGAACAAGATGAAATTCAGGGTTATATAGCTGAATATCTCGATATTTCACCAGAAGATAGCCAAGTAGTAATTAAGTCGATAGAATCACAACATGGTTTAATAGTAGAACGGGCACAGCGAATTTACTCTTTTTCTCACTTGACATTTCAGGAATATTTTGCAGCTAAATGGTTTGTTAACTCTCCTCATTGGGAAGTATTGGTTAGTCATATTACTAGTAAAGAATGGCGAGAAGTATTTTTCTTAACTGTCGAAATGCTAGAAAATGCTAACAGCTTTCTTAAATTGATGAAATATCAAGTTGATAAATTGTTATCTAACAATAGGATACTTCAAATGTTCTTAGCTGATATTCATCAGAAAGTATGCGATTCTAATGCCCCCTATAAACCTGCATCAGTTAAAGCATTCTATATCGGTGATAACCAAGATTTTTCTGATAGCATAGCTAAACTTGATAAGAATATAGCTAATGACTATAATTATGCTCTTGAACTGTGCGATGATATTGAATCAGACTTAGGACTTAATCTTGATGAATACACAACTCCTAAAGAGATGTCAATCGCAAACCAAATACGCAGTTCGAGTCAATTTGCTATCGCTGGTTCAATTATTTCAAATATGGAAATACGTCATGAATTATATAAATTGCGTAGCTCGCAAATTTCTCTTACTAATGATGATGAGATTTTTGAGCAAGATTGGGAAGATGAATTTGGTGAACAAGATTGGGAAGAAAATTGGCAAGCTTGGAGAGAAAAATTATGCGATGTTATCGATAATCAAAATTGTTTTCATGGCTGGGAGTTTGAAGATAACGACTATGCACTTTTACACGAATACTATTACGCTAATAAACTATTAGTAGACTGCCTCAATAGCGGTTGTACAGTCAGCAAAGTAGTACGCCAAGAAGTAGAAGATACTTTACTCTTGCCCATTGCTGAGATTGAGGAATACCAAAGCAAAAAGTGCAGTTCGGAGCAATAATCATTCCATAAAACGTCAGTACTTATAGTGTCAAATTTATCTATAAATTCAGCTGAAATTTAACGACACCCTAGAATCGGAACCGATTATTATGACCGTACAGCTATCACAACCTGACTTTCAACGCCTTAACCGCATAGTCCAGAATTTACCCGACTTTGCTAACGTGCGCGATCGCCGTCGTTTACTTGTTGGAGTGTTTGAAGGTACACCACAAGCAAACACAATCTTGGGACGCTTGGATTTAGAAGGTACACCTATGAGCGTTTCTGTGGAAGTAGTGAAATTTTTATGCCAGTTTGGACGAGTTGCTTACGATAAAGAAGCTTTAGCAGTTTTTCTTAACCATATTCAGCTTTTTACCGGAGATGAGGATAGGGATTTTATCGTAGAACTATTTCAAAATTATCCCCTTGATGTTCCAGCTAGTTCTAGTCGTGGAATTAACAACTGGAAGGGAATGGATAGTACGGCTGGTATTCAAGAAAAGATTATTGGGGAAAATACGTTACGCGATATCTACATTTTAAACTTAGCTTTAGAAGCATCAAAAGCGGTGGTTCGTATCCGTACTTCCGAAGGATTAGGTACGGGGTTTATGGTTG
>JBCBQE010000693.1:0-4079 GCA_039820385.1 Cyanobacteria bacterium J06635_10 | reverse complement strand
GTGAACTGTTCTAAACTCTAACTATTAATCAATTATAGATAAATAACTCCATTGTTCTGGTTCGACCTAAAATTAGGGAACGCCCAAACAGTTTTATCGGCTATTAGCAATCAACTGTTCAAATTTTGGCTGTTGGCGATTATTCGCTAGTGGTTGAGATACCTTGCACTTAATGTTGAAAGTTTTCTACTGTTGAAATTAGGAGTGCGTGCGTGCCAAAATCACCTAAGTATTTACTGATTGGATCCACCGAGACTTCCAGCGGTAAATCTGCTACTATTTTGGGTTTGTCTCACCAACTACATCAAACTGGACTGGATGTTGCTTACGGCAAACCTCTTGGTAAGTGTTTAAGAGAATCTGAAGACAGCTTGATTGAGGAAGATATTGAATTTATTACCCAAAGCCTCAATCTACCTGCCAACCGAGTATTACCCACATTACTTGCTTTAAACGAAACTACACTGCAACAACGTCTTTGCGGTGAAGATAAAACCGATTATCTACAGTCTCTTAAAAGTGAATATCTACAAAACACCTTAGGCGATTTAGTTGTTCTAGAAGGGCCAGGTAATTTATCAGAAGGCCATTTGTTCGATTTGTCTTTAATGCAAGTCGCCCAAGTCGTAGATGCAGGGGTACTCGTGGTATTTCGCTACAAATCCTTGCTCTCTATCGAAGAATTGTTGTATGCCAAACGGGTGCTTGAAGAGCGTTTAATTGGTGTTGTTATCAATGATGTTCCCGCAGAACATTTACAAGCTGTTAATAATACCATGATTCCCTTTCTCGAAAAGCAAGATATTCCCGTATTAGGTACATTACCTAAAAGCAACTTGCTACGCAGTGTCACTGTACGCGAGTTGGTTCATCAGTTGAATGCAGAAGTTTTATGTCGTGGCGATCGCCTAAATTTATTAGTCGAAAGTTTAGCAATCGGTGCGATGAATGTCAATGCTGCTGTCAAATATTTTCGTAAAGGCCAAAATATGGCAGTAGTCACGGGTGGCGATCGGGTAGAGATTCAGCAGGCTGCCTTGGAAACATCCACTCAATGCCTGATTCTCACCGGACAGTTACCACCTCCACCTTTCATTCTCAGTCGTGCTGAAGAACTCGAAATCCCCATTTTATCTGTAGATTTAGATACTCTGGGTACTGTGGAAATTATTGAGCGTACTTTCGGGCAAGTTCGCGTACACCAACCCATCAAAGTTGAATGCCTTCGTCATTTAATTGCCGAGCATTTTGACATCAATCGTTTACTATCTTTAATGGGTTTGAGTCGGGCAACAACACCGTCGTGAATAATTGATCCAAGGTAAGAATTAAAAACCCGGTTTTTTCACAAAACCGGGTTTCTCAACACCTAAAACTATTACAACTCATACAGCATTGCTATATATCTTGAGAATTTCCTTGAATACTATAAACTATGGAATAATGCATGAAAAGCCCCAATCCCCAACCAGAAAGGGGATAAATTGCCCAAAAATCACTAGGAGTTGTAGTCAAATTCAAGATGATCAAGAATGTATTTACCGCTAAGTATGAAATTAAGTGTGCTTTAAATCCTCGACGTTTCATTTCACGACGAGTTTGTTGTTGTTTACTTGTTTTGGCTTGAGTTAACCATTCTTCTTCTGCCGATTTCAGTAATTCAGCAGAAATCCCTAATTCTGTGGCCATCTCTGAAATTTGTTCTTTGGAAAAGAATTCTTCTTGCTTGCGTGCCATTGCCAATTGAAGAATTTTTTGTACGTCTTCAGAGCTATAAGTCATAGAGAATATCTCCTATATTTGTCCCTTTGTTTTACGCTGGTTAAAATTTCCGACAAAAAATAGACTGGCTCTCTTGTGTAATTAACTCTTGTAGAAGAAGGGTATTTTTCATCATAAGCCAGCCTCCGGTTTTTAAGATTTCATATCGGGGTTAAAACTTTATGCTGACTTGAAAATCAGTAAGCAGTGGCTCGTGCAGAACGAAAATCATTAAAATCCCCACATTCAACGCCCTATGTCCCATTAGCTACACGCCCGCGTGCAGTTTCTTTTACCTCTGATACGGATAGATGTGGGGATTTTAATGATTTTCGTTCTGCACGAGCCACTGCTTACTGATTTTCAAGTCAGCATAAAGTTTTAACCCCGATATGAAATCTTAAAAACCGGAGGCTGGCTTATGATGAAAAATACCCTTCTTCTACAAGAGTTAATTACACAAGAGAGCCAGTCTATTTTTTGTCGGAAATTTTAACCAGCGTAAAACAAAGGGACAAATATAGGAGATATTCTCTATGACTTATAGCTCTGAAGACGTACAAAAAATTCTTCAATTGGCAATGGCACGCAAGCAAGAAGAATTCTTTTCCAAAGAACAAATTTCAGAGATGGCCACAGAATTAGGGATTTCTGCTGAATTACTGAAATCGGCAGAAGAAGAATGGTTAACTCAAGCCAAAACAAGTAAACAACAACAAACTCGTCGTGAAATGAAACGTCGAGGATTTAAAGCACACTTAATTTCATACTTAGCGGTAAATACATTCTTGATCATCTTGAATTTGACTACAACTCCTAGTGATTTTTGGGCAATTTATCCCCTTTCTGGTTGGGGATTGGGGCTTTTCATGCATTATTCCATAGTTTATAGTATTCAAGGAAATTCTCAAGATATATAGCAATGCTGTATGAGTTGTAATAGTTTTAGGTGTTGAGAAACCCGGTTTTGTGAAAAAACCGGGTTTTTAATTCTTACCTTGGATCAATTATTCACGACGGTGTTGTTGCCCGACTCAAACCCATTAAAGATAGTAAACGATTGATGTCAAAATGCTCGGCAATTAAATGACGAAGGCATTCAACTTTGATGGGTTGGTGTACGCGAACTTGCCCGAAAGTACGCTCAATAATTTCCACAGTACCCAGAGTATCTAAATCTACAGATAAAATGGGGATTTCGAGTTCTTCAGCACGACTGAGAATGAAAGGTGGAGGTGGTAACTGTCCGGTGAGAATCAGGCATTGAGTGGATGTTTCCAAGGCAGCCTGCTGAATCTCTACCCGATCGCCACCCGTGACTACTGCCATATTTTGGCCTTTACGAAAATATTTGACAGCAGCATTGACATTCATCGCACCGATTGCTAAACTTTCGACTAATAAATTTAGGCGATCGCCACGACATAAAACTTCTGCATTCAACTGATGAACCAACTCGCGTACAGTGACACTGCGTAGCAAGTTGCTTTTAGGTAATGTACCTAATACGGGAATATCTTGCTTTTCGAGAAAGGGAATCATGGTATTATTAACAGCTTGTAAATGTTCTGCGGGAACATCATTGATAACAACACCAATTAAACGCTCTTCAAGCACCCGTTTGGCATACAACAATTCTTCGATAGAGAGCAAGGATTTGTAGCGAAATACCACGAGTACCCCTGCATCTACGACTTGGGCGACTTGCATTAAAGACAAATCGAACAAATGGCCTTCTGATAAATTACCTGGCCCTTCTAGAACAACTAAATCGCCTAAGGTGTTTTGTAGATATTCACTTTTAAGAGACTGTAGATAATCGGTTTTATCTTCACCGCAAAGACGTTGTTGCAGTGTAGTTTCGTTTAAAGCAAGTAATGTGGGTAATACTCGGTTGGCAGGTAGATTGAGGCTTTGGGTAATAAATTCAATATCTTCCTCAATCAAGCTGTCTTCAGATTCTCTTAAACACTTACCAAGAGGTTTGCCGTAAGCAACATCCAGTCCAGTTTGATGTAGTTGGTGAGACAAACCCAAAATAGTAGCAGATTTACCGCTGGAAGTCTCGGTGGATCCAATCAGTAAATACTTAGGTGATTTTGGCACGCACGCACTCCTAATTTCAACAGTAGAAAACTTTCAACATTAAGTGCAAGGTATCTCAACCACTAGCGAATAATCGCCAACAGCCAAAATTTGAACAGTTGATTGCTAATAGCCGATAAAACTGTTTGGGCGTTCCCTAATTTTAGGTCGAACCAGAACAATGGAGTTATTTATCTATAATTGATTAATAGTTAGAGTTTAGAACAGTTCAC
>JBCBQE010000692.1:0-4091 GCA_039820385.1 Cyanobacteria bacterium J06635_10 | reverse complement strand
TAATTATGACGGGTTTTCTTGCCTGCTCGACTAGGACTATAAGTCCCAGTCTAATAACTAAAGTCGTCTAAAGACGACTAGAAAAGAGCCATCAAAATTAATGAAAAGAACTATTAGTACTCCACCAAGGGAACATTCCGGGTTAATAAAGAAAAGAACAAATAATTTTCTACCCCCTCTTCCCCTTCTTCCCCCTCCCTGTCTTCACCTGTCAATGAAGAGGTTGGTTGAGTACTAGGAGTATTTAATGACGACAAAAATATTTGTAGTGAGAGTTTTATTACTTTCTTAATACTAATCATAGGAGACAGGATGCCCGCACTACAAATAATATTAAATGCTCCTGAGTTGATTTTTCTTCACTTCTACATTGATTGATTTTTATTGCTTTATTAACAATATATTCGTTGCATCTATCTACTTTTTCATATAACTAATACTACAATTCATAGCTCACAGCCTATATCAGGCTATATTTTGATAATTTTGTGCCAAGTATGCTCTACCTAGCTTTACCACCTATCCCGACCGCAATTGTTAGTACGTTAACTCCAGAATCTTCAATCAAAAATAGTGATTGTGAATCGCTACAAATTAAGTCGCACAAATCTGAATTTGTAAATAACTTACTAGGTAAAATACTGGCTGATTCTGTTTCAACAAAACCTTGTACTACCAAAAAGAAAAACTCTGTAATTACTCAAAATAACGGGCCAAAAAGTAAGCAAGTTAAAGATTTTGCATCGGTAGCGCCTTTACCAACTCCAGAAAAAACCAATTCACCCGCAACCGATAATTTGGGTGATAATCAAGCGGCAGTTGATAAGACAACTTCTCCTGCTGCGATCGAAAAAGCCATGGAGCAAAAGCAGGAGCCAAATGCGATCGGTAAAATTTTGGCAACGGTACAGGAATTAATTAACGTTTCCCTATACGCCTCAATTAATAATACTATTGGCGATACTATCGAACCAAAAACTCAAAGTTCTCAAAAAGCAGCTTCTCGTGTTCCTAACTCCGCAGAAACTACTGAGGGGAAGAAATTAGAAGAAACTAACAATAATGCTGGTAATCAAAAAGTTGCTGGGAATACAAATATAAATACAGTAAAAATTCTGGCGGTTGTTCAGAAATTAATCAGCGCTTCTATATCTGCTACTTTAAATAATAAAATTAATGATTCTCTTAACATTGATATTCAAAATCCTGGAGAAATAGCTCTTGAGATTCCCAAAAAGGATAAAAAACAAAACAATAATAATCAACAAAGAAATAATCGTAAAAAGGTAGCTGCAAATAATAAAAAAAGTCAGAATTCTCTACGTAATTCCTTAATCAATAAGCTGCGCGGTAAAAATGATATCAGACTGGCACAAATACCAGGGGAACCTTTTATCGTTGGTATTATGATTAACGGCCGGGAAGTTGGTACTTTAGATATCATTGAAGAAGATAATACTCTGTTAATTCCTTTGGAAAGTCTTGGGGAATTTGGGGGATTTTCTGTTAAAAAAACTAATGTTGGAATTGAAGCTCAAACTCCTTTAGGAATAGTTAAATTTCCACCAAATGTATTAAAACAAATTAACGGTTTAACCTACGTTAGTAAAGAAATACTTCAAGACAAATTAAATATCACTGTAGAATTAAACACCGCTGATTTAACTTTATTAGCTGACTTACCTTGGCGTGGAGGTAGCAGACGAACTCGAACTACCGCAGAACTAAAACCTGATTTTCTAGCACCAGGTACTGGACTTTCAAGTCTAAGACAAGAGTTAAATATAACTAGCCGTAGTGGAGATACAGATTTACGGAGTTCTACACTTTTAGGTGGAAGATTGGCTGGAGGTACTTGGCGTTTGCGTCTCAATAACAGCTTTGAAAACGAGCCAAATCTAACTGAATACTTTTTCTATAGACGTAGCAATCAATTTCGCTATCAAATAGGTCGTCAAAGAATCGGTTTACACCCTCTATTAAATGGATTGGAACTAACAGGATTGCAATTCGGTTATAGCAATCTACCGACAAAAAACTTTAGTTCGAGTTCCGGTGCTAGTGAAATTTTACCGAGACGTTCGAGGCCAGTTCAAACATTTCGCGGTGAAGTTCCTCCGGCGAGCGTTGTCCAGTTAAGAGTTGGCGGTGTTAGAGTTGCACAACAACAGGTAGGATTTAATGGAATTTACGAATTTCTTGATGTCAGATTGCCAGTAGGTCAAAGTAATGAAGTAGAAATTTTAGTTTTCGATCGCAATAATTTACGTTCTCCGATTGATATTCGTACTGTCAGAATCAGTGCGTCTGATTTATTATTAAAAGCTGGTGGAAACGTACAATTAGGTGGATTAGGTTTTAGCGGAAATTTAATTCAAGATAGTTTATTTAGCGATGACGATTCGGATGATGATGACGGTCAACTTGTTGGCTTCTATCAACTGCGTCAAGGACTTTCAAATAATTTAACTTTTGAAAGTTCATTACAAGCAGTTCCTGATTCTTTTCAAGGACAAGCTGGCTTAGTTTGGCGTTTAGCAAATCCCGTTATCTTATCAGCAAGTGTGGGTAATTCTTTTGATAGAGTCGGTTATGCTGCCAATTTAGATGTAGAATTAGATAAATTAGAAATAAATGCCAATTCCCAATCTTTACCACAGGGATATAGAAATGGTAAAGATACAAGTTCGGAACGCAGCAATCATAGTTTAGAACTAAAGTATAGATTCGGGAATAAATTAAATTTAGGCTTTATTGCTCGCAGCCGTGATAGTAATAATGAATCTGATGATTATATTTTACCAACTTTTTCTGCTCGTCCTCTTTCTAATCTATCTTTAAATGGAAGGCCTGATATTTACGGAAGTTATTTATTCAATGCTTTTTTTAGGCCTAATAGAGTAACAAGATTATCTTTTAATACTTATGGTGATTCCTACAATTCAGATTTGAGATATAACCTAAACAATAATAATCAACTATTTTTTGGAACTGAATTTGGCAACGATTCCGATGCTCGTTACTCAATAGGTTTTGGGCACAATGCTTCGAGTTTGAGCAAATTAAGCTGGAATGTGGGATTAGCCTACAGCGATGGAGATGTAGGGCCGAGTGCGGGTGCTAGTATGCAAGTACTACCAGGACTATTTGCCAGACTCAATTATCGAGCTATACCTTCTAGAGGAGGCAGTTTAAGCGGATTGGATGATGGGCGTTTGAGTCTATCATTGACATCAGATATGTCTGTGGCTGGCGGTAGATTCACTCCTGCAAGATATAGCGGCATCAGCAAAGAGCGCGGGGCAATTTCCGGTAAACTGGCGATCGAAGGAGAAAGCAAAGGCTTTGATTTATCCAATTCAATTGTGCGCGTTTACGATACTCGTAATAAAAGTGTAGGTGCCACAAAAACTGACTCTAACGGTAACTTCTTTGTCGGTAACTTACGAGAAGGAGTTTATGTAATTGAACTTGAGCCAGAAGAATTACCAATCGAACTCGCAGTATCTAAAACTAGTTTAGTAGCCGAGGTTGCTCCTTCTGGGGTGACTAGGGTAGACTTCCCGGTGAGAACTGAATATGGGATTGCAGGAAAGATTACAGATGTATCCGGTCAACCTTTGACAGAAGTAAGTATAGAATTAATAAATAATGCTGGCGCACGAGTATTATCAGGAACAACGGATCAATTTGGTCTTTATCGTCTTGATGGTATTCCTGTTGGTAAATATACCTTGCGCGTGTCTCCAGAAGATGAGTTAAATTCCAACGGTACTCTTCCCAAACGACAAGTAGAAATTAGAAATAAGTTTGTTTATAACCAAAATCTACAGTTACCTGTTTCCGCAGCGACGAAGGAGGAGAAACAGTGAACAGTTAACAGTGAGCAGTGAGCAGTGAGCAGTGAGCAGTGAACAGTGAGCAGTGAACAGTGAACAGTTATCAGTGAACAGTGAGCAGTGAACAGTTATCAGTGAACAGTGAACAGTTATCAGTGAACAGTGAGCAGTGAACAGTTATCAGTGAACAGTGAACAGTTATCAGTGAGCAGTGAACAATTAACTAACAACTGATAACTGTTAACTGTTCAC
>JBCBQE010000691.1:0-4092 GCA_039820385.1 Cyanobacteria bacterium J06635_10 | reverse complement strand
AAAAACATGAAACCTGTGTAGAGACGTAACAGTGTTACGTCTGGTGCAATGTGAAATCATAATTTCATATTACGATTCAGCAATGCCCAAAAAACGATAGATATAGAGATAGAGACAAAGATAGATAAGGAACAGCTGCTTTCAAATCTCCATCGCGATAAATAAAAGCTTCAATTTTATGGAAACCCTTGAATGCTTCGTCTTTGTCAAGGGTTCCCATAAGAATTTTTTTAGAAGAAAAAAATTCTTATGGGTGCCCGTCACCTGCATCAAAGGCATAGGGGCGAGCATCAATATCAGTATCTTCTTGCTCAAAGTTTCCAGCTAAGACTTCAATTTGTTCGTAGGGTGGACGAGAATTTACATAAGCAGTCTTTGCAGCCTCAAGCTTACCACTTTTTAGATCTTCGAGGAGCTTTTCTGCTAAGGGTAACTGTTCTTTAGCTTGCTTTTGAAAATATTGTACGCCAGCCTGAACTTGCTCCGTATAATTACTAGTATTTGCTGCAACAGTAATAGCTTCAGGTATATCTGTAGACGTTGCTACTTCTGATGATTGAGCGGAGTTAGTTAAGAAGACTAGGCTTAAAGCTGCCAATCCCAGTCCCAATAAACGTACATTTTTGTTACAATATTCTCCTCACAATACTCTTGGTTATGATACATATATTAAAAAAGTTTTTCAATTTTATTTGAAATATAATAATCTACCATTGGTTGAAGCGCTTATTGTATAGATTTTTTACATACTTAATAAAATCTAAAAAATCGAATCATCTATAGTTATAATAATATATATTTTGGGAATATATTTTCAAATAAATTGTATTTATAAACTAATTTTAATTAGCAAAATAATATTCATTAAGTAGTTTATTTGATGTTTTTTTACAATTCATTTTTTGATAAAAAGTATAAAGATATATATAATCAACTATCTGTTCTGTTTTCATCTTCTTCTACAATTTTGATTAGATGATTTAAGTCATAGCCAGGAATCTGATAAGCAGCGCCAAAATCTATCACAAAAAGACCTTCAAGAGGAGTAAATTTAATAATATTAAAATCTGGTAAGTTACGAAAAATATAAATAATATTTCCAAATCTTTTATCGAATTGATTGGCAATATGCTCCCATTCTGGACTATTTCTGTCTACAGCAGTGGCATTACAGGAATATGTCAAACGCCGACGAGCAAAAATTTGTTTACTTTTAGTTTCGTCTTCAATTAACATAACGCTAGCTTTAGCATTTGCTTGAATATTAGAAGTATGAATGGAAAGTTTACTCACAAAAATATAAATATTTTTGGCTTCATCCATCACAAATGGTGCATAGCTGACATTAGGAATGCCTCCATAACTAACTGTTCCTAATACCACCGTTCTTACACTATTAATTAATAAGTTGTATGCTGCTTTTGCTCTTCCTATTTTCATTCCCAGTATATATGAACTCATCTATAAAAGTTCAAGCTCTAGCTTGCTTGCCTGTATTTGCTTAGCTCCACTTATTTTTTCAACTCATAACCTCCAAGCAATTAATCGTTCCTAAAATAATACTCCAAAACTTATTGCAAATAATTATAAATAATTATACATGCTTTAGATGTATTTTATATAACAATTTTAAGTAATGATGGAAGCCGTACTCATAGAAAACTGACGGGATCTATACAAAATTATTGCAATATATTATCAAAAAGCTGAAAACGAGATATAATTATAGCTAATAGAGACGAGAAGTTGCTCAAAACAGAATTTATCTAATAACGACGGCGAGCAATTCTTCGATCGGATTTTTTTCTGCGGGTAGAGTCATTAGGAGTAAAGCAGGTAATGGAGTTAGCACCAGTTTCTGAAGCTTACGAGCAAGCGACGAAAGTTGATTTACGCAGATGGATAAAACCTACTTTTTCTCCAGAGCATGGTGTCTTGATTATTTTATTCGGTTCTTTTTTGACGGGAGCAGCTTTAGCTCAAACTTGGAATTATTGCACAAATTTAGCATTAATCTGTGCCTTTTTTGCTTTACAAGCAGAACATCCCCTCATAGTTTGTATAAAACGACGCAATACTTTCAAGCCTAGATTTGCAATTTGGGCTGGAATTTACGGAGCGATCGCCATTTTGCTAGGGAGTTGGTTGTGGATTGTCTCTCCAGTTATAGTGTGGATTTATGCAATTGTATTTTTGGCATTGATAATTGATGTAATCGCAGTATTCAAACGAAAACATAAATCGATTCTCAATGAATTAGTTATTTTTGCAGCTATCTGTTTATCGACTCCTCTAGCTTATGCAGCGACAACGGGGAGTCTTTCTATAGAAGCAATGACAATATGGATATTAAATACATTATTTTTTAGTAGCGCTATTTTTACTATTAAGTTGCGACGTAAAAAAACCAGTTCTCTAAAACCTGGAGTCGCGTATCATTCAATTGCGAGTCTAATAGTCATCGGTTTTTTCTTTCTCGGCTGGTTGAAATTAGTCACGGCTTTAGCATTTGCGATCGCATTAATTAAATTTGCTGTAGTTATTGGCTTTCGTGATTGGTACACCCAAGCCAAATTTCATTCTGTGGCTTTACTTGAGACTCGTTTCGCTTTAGTTTATATCGCAATAACTGCCATTAGCGTGCTTCCAGCGCATTTACCTAGCACTCTACCAACCTAAGATTGCTTGGTGAAGGCTTGGAGGGGGAAGAGGGGGAAGAAAATATTTTTTTCTCATTACTAACCCAGCATAGTTCATTTGGCGGAGTACTAGTGCTTAAGGAAGTAACGCCAACGTTAAAAAAAAATCAAGAATAGTTTATCACCATCGGAAGAGAGCTTACCTATAAGCCTTACTCCCTCAAACTAAGGGGAGTTTAGTTAGGGATTGTTCTCTTCTACCTTTTTATGTACTCCACACTTCGTAAATATTTAACTGACTTATCCATCAGTCTTAGTAATAAAACTGAAAAATAATTGATTACATGTCTCAATTATTACTAATTTAAACACTAGTTATAACTTATACTTTACATTAATTTAGAGAATTAAATATAACAGTGAATACAGAGTTAGTAACTGGCCAGATTGCTCTGATTTCTTATATTGCAACCCTATTGCCTTCTAATTTGATTATCGTATTCCCTAGCTGGAAAAAGACTTATTGGCGAAGAATTCTGTTACAAAACCGTAGGGAAATAGGTTTAATTTGTTTTTTACTTGCAACAATACACGCACTGTTAATAGTACAGGTACGCTTGTTAGATATGTTGAGTTTGAATACGTATATTGACTACTTTACAGGACTTGGTTCTATTCTAATTTTTACTATCTTAGCGGTGACATCTAATAACTGGAGTATCCGTAAACTTGGTAAAGATTGGAAAAAGCTGCATCGTCTAACTTATGTTGCACTAATTCTACTTATCTTGCATTTAATTTTAGCTAAACAAGGTGAATGGGATTGGTATACTTGGTGTGCATTTATTACTTTATCCTTCCTAACTTCCCTCTGGTTGCTTCGTATTTCAATGCGATGACAACAATTCAGTTGATGGAAGTAAGTAGGTGGGTGGTGAGTAGTAAGTGGTGAGTAGTGAGTAGCTTCTTTGAAATAAGCTTTTGAAGTTATTTCAAGTTAATTGCTTTTATATTAACGGTGTTGATTGAGGGAGAGAGGGAGGGAGAAATTTTTAGCCTGTAATCTTAGATCGGCGATAGGAGTAGTTTAACTTGATATGATACTGTTTATTTAGTACTCCAACAAGTAAACTTTGCCTAGTAATATTTTTACCACTCACTATTTACTACTCACTAACCTCACCCGGCAATTTTGGTTTGTGAGAGTACTAGGGAAAAGAATGGAGAGTTGTTGACAAAGTTGCCCGTTTTTTTGAAAAAATCGGGTTTCTTTAAGTTCATAGGAATGATTTAGGAGTACTGTATCAGGCAATGTATTAGTAGAATTTACTTTCAGTAATATCACCTCAAACTTAAAAGTTGACCGGCTTACTGAGGGTTTACATTGAAATGTACTCGTTATACATTACATAATAGTTGATAAATGTTATCGTTAAGTACAGCTAATACAGTG
>JBCBQE010000690.1:0-4098 GCA_039820385.1 Cyanobacteria bacterium J06635_10 | reverse complement strand
GATGAATTAAAAGCTTTGTCCGAAAGTACATTATCACCAAAGACTCAAGTAGAGTTAAATGATTTACTTACTCGCAATAATGATAAAACGCTATCTGTTGAAGAAAAAGTTCATTTAAATAATTTATTAGCACAAGTTGACCAATTAAATATTCTCAAAACCAGGGCTAGATATACTTTAAAAATTAAAGGAATTACAAAAGTAGCGTTTTGGTTTATATTCCTGTTGACTTGCAACGCAAAATTCGCACAAAATTTGCTGATTGTTGTGCTTACTGTCGTACTGTTGAATTCCTCACCGTAACGGTTTTTGAATTTGAGCATATCATTCCCCTGTTATCCGGTGGAGAAACAGTTTTTAATAATCTGTGTTTATCTTGTCCTTCTTGTAATCGTTATAAAGCATCTCGTCAAAAACTTTTAGATGAAGATACTCAACAAGAAGTTTTTTTGTTTAATCCACAAAAACAATTATGGTCTGAACATTTTGCTTGGAATTGGGTATCCGAAATCTACCCATTGCATTAAAATAAGCAATTATTAACTTAGCTTCGTAAAACGAAGGATAAATAGTAATTATTTAAATAAACTTCTTTAAATGTAATAAAAATTTACTTTTGGGAAAGATTGTTAATAATTGCACTAAATTTATAAGTATTATCACTTAATAATTATGATTTATAGAATTATGTGCAATTAAAGTCATGTTAATAGCCAAGTTAACTTAGAATGTTTTGCTTAAGCGCGAAAAATGCTCATTTGAACAATATTGAAACAAGAGATAAATGACGATTCGGGTCAGAAAATATGAATAGCGAAAAACAGTTATCTACCTTAAGGTTAAAGCTGTAATGCTTGCAGCAAAAGCTTTTAACCACATTATTTAAAATGATAATGTGGCAAGATAACATTCATAAAAACACCATGACTCACGTAAGCGCGTTCATGTTATGAGCAAGTGATAGAAAATAATCGCGTTAACGATTGAATTGCGAACTGAAAAAATATAACGGTTCGGCGTTCGTAAGCGGAAACGATAACTTAAATTTTATTCAGCAAACCCTAATTAATTGACAAAAATTCAAATATTCTCAATTTGAAAACCACGGGGACTTTTCAAAACAAAAATATCATTTTCTTTAAATAAGTCTCCCATACAAACAATAGGTAATCTTTCTTGATAAGCTTTGATTGCTAAAATATAATTATGGTCTTTCAGTTCAGTTTTTATTTTGCGTAATTTATCAAATACTGGACAAACAATTGTAATTTCGCCGCTCAATTTATATTCGTGAGGGGTTGCAATTTGTGTGACAAAACCTTGTAGTTTTAAATTCGGATAATTATTAATAAAATCGCTTAAAATTTCAAGTTGAGAAAGATTTTCTGAAGCTGAAGCGCGTTTCAATAGCTTCACGAATTCTCGGAATATAGTCTCTTACATTTTTTGTATTTGGCAGCAAGATTTCAAATTCACCTTCTACTACTACTTGCTTGTGCCAAATTGTAGCACGATCAAGAAATTGTCCATCTTCATACCAACCGCGAGATTGCAAATAATTCCTCAGTTGTAGTGGTTCTATATTTTTGATGATTTGGGCATCTTCTACTGTAACTTTCATGGTTGTATTCCTTGACCAATACCTTGCATTATTGACTCAAGAGCCGCAACTGTAAATTGATTATTTCTTGGTATAGTAACAGTTACAGCCGATTTATTTTGTGTTTCCGGCATTCCTCTAAGCGATAACCAATAACCGCAATACCTCATACAAAGTTCTTGTTCTGATTGTTGTACCCACTCGTCTAAGTTATCGGGAAGTAAAACTACAATTAAGATTCTTGGAATGACAAAATCAATCATTCGCAAATCATCGTAGTTTTTTAACTTCAAAGGATAGCTGATAGCGTTATCCTTTATAACATCCCTTGATTTTTAAGCGACCCCGACATCATTGAGCGCTATAATTTGGCTTTTTCCCTCATGTTGGAAATCATCCGAATGGCAGGATATACCAACACTAAAGGATTTCTCCCGGTTTTGTTCTATTGCTCGACTAAATATTCAAAAACCCGAAGCAATTGACCATCAAGCAATCAACCCAATCACCAGCCAAATTGCCACGCTGTTGGTAAGTCCTTTAGGTATAGCCATAGGTAAACCAAGCAGCTTTTCTCCAGAACCGATGGTCAAATTCTATATAATTCAAGTTCCGACTGCCGATAATTACTCCGATTCAACGGTTGGAATTAGTCTGGTAAGAAGCAGTATTGAACTAAGTCAAAGAACAGTTGAATCCTGGAATAAAGTTTGGGGAGACGTAATTAACCCTTCGGGAGCATTATGGGCTGGCTTATGTAATCTAGGTACGACGTTAGCAGCTTTAAGTGAAATTATTTTCGTAGACCTTTCTCATCCTGGAGCGAGGTATGAAATCTTTAAATTACACTTAGATTAGATTTTTGTGAAAAAGATTGGTTGCGTCTACTCAGAGAAACGAAGCTACTTACTCCGGCTGAAATCGCGCTGATGGTAAGAAAAACGGCTGAGGAAGTATTTTATCGGAATACACAGAAGTTTCCATCTCATGAACTTGGGAAAAAACCTTTAAATGTTAGCGTGAAGGACTTTTTGAAAGTGCGATACGCGTTCGCGCAGCGTGTCCGAAGGACTCAGCGTCGCTATAAAGGGCTATCGCAATTCACACCCAGTATGATTCGGGAAGAAGATAAAATTGTGGAGATTCGGGTGGGAAGCTGTTTACGCTCGTCCGGCTGCATCACCGGATACAAGTAGGTGGGCTAAAGAACCTTCTTGCTTATTTGAGTGTCCAAAAGAATAAGACAATAATTCAAGTTCCCTGCCTCAGTGAACTGACGTATATATGGTTCATGAAAAGCTAAAATAATATCCTGCTTGGGTACTCCCATTTCAACTAATTGATTAGCAATTCCAACTTCAGTACCATCGTGTTGAATCCATATTTTCCCATCTTTAATATCAAGATGTAAAATACAACCAAAATCACGTTTATTTTCACGCCAACCTACATAAAGTAGTTGATAATGGTCTTGTTTTTCATCAAAAACTGTCTGCACTTCATACTCTTCGTAATTCCGTGACATTGAAGCTTGCTTTTGTCGCTCGGAAAGAAGATGCGAGGGTATTTTGTCTATATTGTTCTACAGCCATTGAGAAATAACCTCCTGTTCTACATCGTAAATTATCAGCTGTAATTGATATTTCGCCACTGCCGATATAATAAACTTTCTTTGAAAGAAAGTTTCATAAATAGGTACTCTTACGGCTAAATAAATTTTTCGTTCTGGGTCAATTTTTTCCAATGCATCCCGATAATTTAGAAATTGTCCTAAAGCGGTATGAAATTCGGAAACATTAGATGGGCTAATAAAGCTTTTTATTTCTACTGCTATTTTTTGTCCTTGTTTTTCTGCTCCTAAAAGTTCCTCTGCAGCTAAATGAATTTCAAAATCTACGTCATCTATATTAATTACATAAGGGTCAGCCGTAATTTTCCAACCGTCTTTTTCTAAAGCTTTTCTAACAACATAGTGGAATCTATCTCTTGCCATCGGGATTTACTATACTAAAAGGTAGAAAATACATCTATATCACTTAAATTACTATTATAGCTGAGGGTTTACCTTAGTAGTTAATGAAAATAATAATAAAATTTTAGTAGATGAGTTTCTTTCAATTCATTAAGACATTTATAGATAAAAATTATGTTCAAATGACTTTATTCTATTATGAATAAAAATATCAATACTCTTGAAAAAGCCTATAGCTGATATTAAATAAAAATTAAGTAATACAATATTAAAAATATTACTATATTCATAAACAAAAATACGTTAATAGGAAAGCACTCCGCAGGATAATATTTGACTAAAAATAAGAAAGAATATCTCAAAATAGATTAATGAAGATTGGTCAATTTATCACTTTAAAAGTTATCCCTATTCTGTTAGCTTCCATTAATATTTACTCAAGTTCAACTTTTGCACAAAGCCAAACCAATTTACCTACCCGTATAATTTCTTTAGAGGAAGGGAAACAAGTATTAATACCTGACTG
>JBCBQE010000689.1:0-4111 GCA_039820385.1 Cyanobacteria bacterium J06635_10 | reverse complement strand
TTTACGGGCAATTTAAATGAGTCTTTAAGTAAAGTCAATCTTCCTACAGCCAAAAGCGTAATTGCTACCACCGAAGACGAAATGTTAAACGTGGAATTAGGGTTAAAAACTCGAAAAATTAACCCAGAAAGTAACTTAGTAATTCGTACTTTCGGACAACGCTTGAGTGAAAATTTAGCACAAATATTACCCAAATCTCAAATTATATCGGCTTACGCAGTAGCAGCAGAAGCTTTTGCAGGAGCAGCTTTTGGTGAAAATATTCTCGATTTGTTTCGTCTTCACAATCAAACAGTTTTAGTCACCGAATATCAATTTAGTGAGGTTGATACTTTAAATGGTTTAATGCTTTCAGAAATTGCTTATGGTTATGGAGTTGTACCAATTTTATACAACAATCCACTCCGTTCAAAAGAATTAATGCCGAAAGAATACAGAAAAATAGAACCAGGTGTGAGTTTAGTTGTATTAGCAACTATTGACGGTTTAAAAAGAATGGAAGAAGGGAGAATTGGTATTTATCCGAAGCGTTGGCAAATAATAATTGAAAGTGCAATAACAGAAGAAGCTAGATTTGAAGGTGCAAATCAAATTGCCAATATTTCTAATTATCCTCTGGATAAAGCTAGAGATTTAATACACAATTTACCTCAAACTTTACCAGTACCTTTATATAAACTCCAAGCACAACGTTTGATCAGAATTTTGGAAAAAGCTCAGGTGATGGCTAGTTTGAAAAGAATTTAGGAAAAAGTTGGGAGTTGTAGAGACGTAGCAGTGCTACGTCTGTTATTGAGTTAGGAGTTAAGATTTAGAACCTTTGAGTACTTCTATCAAATCCTATTAATTACTTACTATAGCAGCCACTATGGTCAAGATTTTATTACCTATTACTCCTTACTCCTTGCTCCTTAAAGTATTCGATTATGGCGGTTTATTACCTCACAGCAATACCATTCGCACCATTGGGTAAGCCTTTCACAATCTGGATTTTCGTCAAATTACCCAATATCGGATTAACGCGAAAAGCCGCAATACTACCAATTTCGTCATCCAAAGCGTATAAATTCAAACCATTATTACTCAGCCCTAAATCGATGGGTGCAGTACCTGTTCCAGTTTCAGCAGCAACAGGATTAAGCAAATTCACCGTTCCAGAAAAGCCAATACTGAAGGCAGAAATTGATCGATCGCCAGTATTGGTAACATATGCAAAACGTCCGTCATTGCTAGCTACAAGCCAACAGGTGGCAGTTTGGTTGCTAGGAATTGCCGAGGCTATTCTTTGGATATCACCATTTGACTGAATTAGGTAGGAAGATACCGAACCGCCGCCAGGAGCACCACCATTAGCTTCAGAAACGTATAATTGGTTACGTTTGGCGATAGAGAATCCAAAAGGTGTTGTCCCAGCAGAATCAAAGGATTTTGGATTACTAGGTAATCCCCGATCGTCAACTTGATAGGTGCTAATTTTATTTGTAGCCTTCTCCGTGACAATCAGTAACCCACCATCGTTTGTAAACTTAATCTGTGCGGGGTTGGTATCAGCCTGACTCAGAGGGCGAGTAGAGTCAGCCAAAGGATTCATTCTACAATCCCTATCTACAGTAAAGCCACTGATATTGTCCGAATTTTCCACCCTACCACCAGCATTCAAGACATACAAATATTTACCATTAGTTGTAATGCTGATGGGACGCAAACCACCTGAATTTATCTTGTCTGCATAAGCTAAACCTTTTGGTTGGATAGAGAAAGAAGTGATCTCGTTACTACCAGCATTAATTGCGTATAAACAACTATTAGCTTGGTCTATTTCTAAACCATTCTGGTTGCCCAATCCGGTTCCCGTGCCTTTACCATTAGTGTTATATCTAATGGGCTCGCTTAGTTTACCCTTGCCAAAGCGAGGATAAGCAACCACTTCATTAGAATTAGCGTCATTGGTGGCGGTATAAAGGAAGCCCACAGGTTCTCTTTCTTGCCCTGATACCATCAATCCAGGAAACAGGGACAGTATTAGGGTTACTACTGTTAAAGAAAGAAGATTTTTTTGATTTAAGATTGCCATTAATATTGTCTCAACCTTCGATTCTGCAACAAACTTTTAACTCGTATTTCACCCAGTAATTCCTTAAAAAACGACAGCAGAATTAGTTCTGGTAAGAACATCTAAATCTAAACCTGGATCTAACTGTACAACTTCCAAACCATCGACAGATAATAAGCCGGTATTGGCATTAAAACTGACATCCGTACTACCTACAACTAATACAGCATCCTCTCCCGGCTCAAAGTCAAGAATCAAATCGATCTCACCTTCGATAAATTGATCTGCGAAGAATTCAAAGATGTCGCTACCACCTCCACCGATAAGAACATCAAAACCTTCATTACCAACCAAAACATCGTCTCCCTCACCGCCTCGAACAATATCATCTCCTATTCCGGCAAAGACAAAATCAGTTCCTTCAGCGCCCATGATATTATCGTCTCCACCGTTAGCCATGATGATATCAACTTCATCACCACCAGCAGCGACATCGTTAGTTTCGCCAAACATTAAGATATTGGTTTGATCTTCTTGCCCTACAGCAAAAATACCTCCACCTTCTTGGGGAGTATCAAAAAACTCTGCACCCTCGAAGTCGCTGATAAATAGTGGAACTGTACTTCCTGAAACTAAAGTAGGTGTCATATCTCTCAATTGTTGAATTACTACTGTTTACTTGCTCCTTGACTGTAATTAGTTCTATGAGAAAAATAATTAAAAAAAGATGAGGTGAAGATTAAGCCAAGATGAGAAACCTCGAACAGGATTTATCAGTGATCAATTATCAATGATCAATTATCAATTATCGAGACATTTGGGTCAAAAACCCCATTCAATTACCTCTCCCTCACTCCCTCACTCCCTCACTCTCTCACTCTTTATTCTTCCCTGAGATAATTAAGTAGGTTGGCGTTGAAAATAGGGAATGGGGAATAGGGAATAGGGAATAGGGAATGGGGAATGGGGAATGGGGAATGGGGAATGGGTAATAGGGAATGGGGAATAGGGAATGGGGAATAGTGAGTAAAAATTTTGGTGTTGGTAAACCTGCCTCGCGGCTTCTCTGTGAGAACCCAATTTACATTCTGTAATATAGCGATTTGTACTGAGATATTGTGTAAAATGCGGAACTTATTGTTTAAAAGTAATCTACCGATCTAGATATAAATTGAATTCATTAATACCATATGGAATCTCTTTTCCAAGATGAGGAGAGAAACGCTAATTATCTTGAACTATAAAAATGGATAACAAATTGCAAAACAGTTCATCTGCTTTTACTGGTTGGCGTAAGTATTTTATTGGATATGCGACAGTAATATTTTTCATCATTGCTTGTGCTTGCGTTCTAATTATGCTCAAACATGATTGGGCACACTGGAATAATAAACTGGGTGCAAAGTTGGCTCTACTTCTTGCTGGATTAGCTCCACCCGTATATCTATGGTTGGAATTCAATTTAATCTGGAAAAAAGCACCAAATGATGCACGCCCCCGACTTGAAGTATTTAGATATACTCAAGAGGTTGCTCGCGACTTGTGGCTTGCCTTTGTAGCACTAATAACCTTACTTTATTTTTCTGAATGAAATATTTGAGTACAAAGATGTGCCAAATTTCTGAGAGCCCGCTGCGGGCTTTTTTGTTATAGCCTCAGTCTTGGAGGCTGCTGGCTATTAATTGGATTGCGGTTTGGTTAATTCCCCATGCCGATAACTGTCATGGTAGTGTTATTAGTTTTTATCAATTCTTTTAATATGAAATTCTTCCCTTGATGGATGTTTTCTGTTACACCAATATATGAAAACTAATTTTATCGGAAGTAGGGGTTTAAATTATGCCAGCAACTGAGGATAAACCAAAGGTTCTCAAGGGTACCACGGTTGAAGCAACTGTAGTGCGGGTTGTGGATGGCGATACTATCCGCGTTGAGGTGAATGGCTCCGAAGAAAGTCTACGAATTTTGTCCTTGGATACTGAGGAATCACGTGCGGCTGGTGGGAAACCTGTTTCGCCTTGGGGAAAAGAAGCGAAGAAGGAAGCTGAAAAGTTATTT
>JBCBQE010000688.1:0-4121 GCA_039820385.1 Cyanobacteria bacterium J06635_10 | reverse complement strand
GTTTCAATTGCCCATCATGACACCTACAGTAACAAAGATGCTGGCGGCAAGGTTGGCTTAAATGTTGCTCTCGTTACTTTTTTATTTTTTGAAAGAATAGGTCAAAACTTGATATCCCATTGCGGTAACCTTAATTTAGGGACATTACGACCATCGCAGTAGAAAATTACTGAACCATCTTTGACTAGGGGGTAGAGGAGTCAATTTAGAATTTAGAATTTAGAATTTAGAATTTAGAATTTAGAATTTAGAATTTAGAATTAAAATCCCCATAAATAAATAATGGTGCTTGTAATAAGGACTTTTTGTGCCTTGTGCTGAAGCCGAAGGGCACAATTGTTTTATCTTATCCATTTTTGAATTTAGGGGCTTGTACCATCAAGGAATGATTGGTCAAAAAAAGCGGTACGGAACACCCACGCCCGCTCCGCAAGTGGCGCGGGGGAGAGGGGAGTAATTAGGGACAGGCTTTCAAACAAATTAACTCCTGTTGTGTCCGGTATGACGATTGATAATAAGCATACCCCTGGATTTTTGTAGAAATTGTAACCCTATGATGAGAAAATGAAAAATACTATGCTGCTGTTATACAAATTTTCCTTGACTTATTTTTAATATATGATATGCGAACTATTGCTGAGATAAACGACAAAATCAACCGAAAAAAGGCGGTAGTGTTAACGGTTGAAGAATTGAAAGCAAAAGTCGCAGAAGTTGGCGTTGCCAAAGTCGCTAAACAGGTTGATGCGATCGCCACCGGCACTTTTGAACAAATGGAATCGAGTGGTGCCATTATTAACCTAGGACATACTGACCCACCAATCAAAATTCGTCGTTGCTGGTTAGATGGCGTACCAGCATATTCCGGTTTTGGAGCGGTGGATTTATACTTGGGTGCTAGTAGTGCTGCGGAGCCACCCGAAGGAGAAGAAGTACGTGGTGGGGTAATTGTGACCAAGACGCTACGGGGTGGCGGCCATGTTATAGAAGATTTAATCGCAGGAAAACCAGTACAGGTAAGAGCACAAGGTCAAGTAACGGATTGTTATCCGCGATCGCATTTTGAAACTACTATCACTCGCGATACGATCAATCAGTTTTACTTATTTAATCCTCGTAATTTATATCAAAATTTTATCGTGGGTGTAAATGGTGGGGAACGTCCGCTTTATACTTATTTGGGTCCATTACAACCGCGCTTGGGAAATGCAGTTTACTCGAATCCCGGCGCTATTTCACCATTGTTGAATGACCCATATTTAAAGCTTGTGGGTATTGGGACTAGGATTTTTTTAGGTGGTGGCATTGGTTATATTACCTGGGAAGGTACGCAGCATAATCCGATGCAAAAGCGATTACCGAATGGTACGCCGGTTGGCCCTGCCGCGACTTTAGCTTTGATTGGCGATGCTAAGCAAATGGATGCCCGTTGGGTAAGAGGTTGTTATTTCAAGAATTATGGACCTTCGATCATGTTGGGGGTAGGGATACCGCTACCAGTGTTAAACGAGGAAGTGGTAGAACATTGCGCCGTACAAGATAAAGACATAGTCGCGCCAATAGTAGACTTTTCCATTCCTCGACGGGTGCGCCCTACATTTGGTTTGGTTAGTTATACCCAACTCAAATCCGGACGCATCACTATTGAGGGAAAAACAATAAGAGTAGCACCTCTAGCGAGTATATTTTTCTCCCGACAAGTTGCCATCGAATTGAAACAATGGATTGAAGCAGGTAAATTTACGCTTACCGAACCAGTAGCCCCAATTTCAAAAGATAGGTCTTTTCTCCCTCAAGATCGTTGGAAGGAATTTTGAGGAATTGGGCATGGGGCACGGGGAATTAAGAGTTAAGAGTTAGGAATTTTCTGCCCATCTCCCCATCTCCCCATCCCCCCAGCTATGCTTCAGGTGGTTTCTGACGCTTAATAGGCTTAGGAGTAGGTCGATTACTCGCCGGTTTTTGTGCTTGGGCAGATTGACCTGCTTTCTTAACTGGACGTGGGGTTTCACCGTGACTTCGTTTGTTATACGGTCTATTTCCCCCAGGGCCACCTCCTGGACCACCTCTACGGGGTGGTCTTCCTTTTCCTTTATTGAAGGGAAATTTACGTTTCTTGGGTAAGTCGGCGATAAATTCAGCTTTTTCTATGATTAAAAGGTCTGCTTCTCGCTGGACTTGGAAGTCCCAAAATTTGCCCACAGCTTTGCTTTCGAGCTTACCAGTGAGTTTTAATTTGAAATACTTCGGTTTGTCATCGGCTTTGCGGGGTGCTTGCTTAATTTTCACCACCAAGTTTCCAGCATCGAAAGATTGGTAAACAATTTCACCACGAACAGAAAAACCACCATCTGGAATTTCTGAGGAAGGTGTAAGTTCACCTGCTGGCTCTTGAGACATTGGGGATGACGATTCAACCCCAGTTGAGTCTTCCTCAGAATCTGATGACTCAACCGTTGGCGAGGCTTGGGTTGATTCAGAGGATGTTTCTTGTGTTTGGCGATTGACAGCTAACTTTTCTGGCTCCCAAACTCCGACAATTTGGAGATGAAGATTGTCGTTTTCTTGTCGAGTACGCGGATAAACTACCCACAAGTGGTCTTTTTCTAAATCCAGATGATTTTTAACCAAACTCATAATCCGACCTAAAAGGACGGCATCGAGTTCTACATTATCTGGAGTGACAAGCGCACCTTGAGTAAATTGTTCGCTGCTAGCAACGTAACGGCCACGAACCAAGCCGATTGCTCGGTACTGCATCGGTTCGGAAGGCGGAGGAATTGGTTGCTGCCTTGCGGTTTCGTTAGCTTGAGTGGATTCGCTTGGGGTTGAATTGGATTCCCCAACATTTTGACTGTCATTTTTAATAACAGCGTTAGAAGATGGTTCTACGCTGTTATTAGGTGCTTCCATAGAAGTAGATAAATTGGAGGATTCGGACGATTCAGAAGACGGCATCAGGTCGGAATTCATAAAAACTCCTTGCGGCGGAGACACATCCCATATGGGATTTTACAAAGGCTGCTCTCAAGAGCATTTTTGCGGCGCTTAGGCGGTATATTTCCGACTAAGACAAGCGAAAACAGGTAAACTCTATGAGATATTAGTGTTGCGAGGTTTCGCATATATACACCATTAGGTGTAATTTAGCGCCTTTACACTAGGAACAAAAGCATACCATAGCTACAATTTCAGACTATTCCTCCTAAGTCGTCATTTGCGATACGGCAACAAAGGGTGAGTATTTGTTATAAAGTTCACAAGCAACACACGGTATTCCGTAAAGTTTTAAGAATTTTTTGTTTTTCAATTTCTCTAAACAATTATTTCATTCTAAATAAAGGACGGTGAAGGTGTCTCAAGGTGGTAATCGGTGGTTCGTAAAAATTGTACTCATAATAGCTGTGATTGCCCTTGTGGGAGGGTCAATGGTTCCTATCATAGCGGCTTTCAACGATTCCCAACAGTCGGGTAATACGAATAGTAGCACCGGAGATTCAGCTTCAGATCAAAAATCAAAGCTAGAAGATACCGTACGGGGTTACGAACTAGTTTTACAACGAGAGCCAGAAAATCAAACCGCACTCCGGGGTTTATTAGAAACTCGTCTACAACTACTTAGATTAGGACAAGGAGACATAAAAGGGGTAATTACACCTTTAGAAAAGTTATCAAAGCTTAACCCGGAGGAAACTAGATACGCGGTACTTCTAGCCCAGGCAAAGCAGCAAACAGGTGATAAGGAAGGAGCCGCTCAAGCTTACCGTACTGTTTTAGAAACACAACCAGGTGATTTACCAGCCTTACAGGGTATGGTAACGCTTTTATTAGAGCAAAAACGCCCGGAAGCTGCTATTGGTTTACTACAAGAAAGTTTGGATAAAGCTAAAAAGGCAAATAAAATTCAACCCCGAAGCGTTGATACTACGGCCGTTCAAGTTTTATTAGGTAACGTTTACGCCAAAGAGAAACGATACGCTCAAGCTCTATCGACTTACGACAAATTGATTAAAAATCAACCAAAAGATTTTCGCCCAATTTTGGCAAAAGCGATGGTGCTAAAGATGATGCTTTTTCAAATAAAGGTTGTGCTTCTTCGGTTTTACCTTGATCTTTGAGCA
>JBCBQE010000687.1:0-4128 GCA_039820385.1 Cyanobacteria bacterium J06635_10 | reverse complement strand
ATTTTTGAGCAGAAAAATCAATTTACTAGTGATATCGATACCAATCAATATATTAATCAAATCTATCAAAAATTTCTAGCAAACCTTTAGCAATTGCTTTTGGATCTCTAATTGACACAATAAAGCCATCAGTTCCATTCCTAGCAATAGAGCCAGTATTATAAGTAGTAATAATTGGTAATCCCCAACTCAGTGCTTCATAAGTCACCATTGCTGAACCTTCGCAAATAGAAGGGAGAACAAATACATCTGCCCATGCATAAAGCTCGGACATTGTAGAGCGCGGAACTAGCCCTAAAAATTCACAAATATCACTATATTCAGCTACACGTTGGGCTTGAATAGCTATACTACCTGCTACTTTACAAGTAAAAGGTATTTCTCCTTTCAGTTGTTTTAGTGCTTCTAATAAGTAGGGAATACCTTTGCGTAAACCAACTTGTCCGGCAAATAAAATTCTTAGCCCATCTCCTCGTTCTTTTGGTTCTTTGGGTTCAAGAACTCTCTGAATTAGTTGACCTTCTTTTGTACGACCTAATGAAACTACAGAAATTTTCTTCTCTTCAATACCCCTAGCTTTCAAAGAATCTTTGACAAATTCAGAACCAGATATGATATGGTCAGCCAAATCTTGTTCTTGTTGCTCTCGTTGAGCTAACTCCAAATCAGTATCACTAACAGTAAAGGGTGAAGTTGACCAACCTTGCCAGAGTTGTTCTTCCTCTAACAGAAGTTTGTGTACTAACGAGCGTTCAGCTAATGTCTGGTCGAGAATACACCAAATACCTCTTTGTTTAGCATACTGGAAAAGTTCAAGAGATGCGCCGTTAAAACCGTAAATAACATTCGCATTACCCAAACCTCTTTGCAAAATTCTCTTACTAAATTCTGTATTTGCCCAGATAAATATAGAAGATGAGTCTTTGCCTTCACCATCTCTTAATTTCTGAGCATATTGATATCCAAACCAGGGAAAATGAATAATTTTTGCTTTATTTAATGCTGGTTCATATCTATCAAAGGCTTTTGTGAACGTATTGGGTAATTTATTTCGTATATTTGGTTGCCTTAATAAATTAACTATTGCACTATCACCAGCATAAAAATCCGTGTATAAACTATCTAAAAGTCCCCATTGATGAAATAGGACAGGCTCCTGGTAGTGTTTTCTCGCGCCCAGTTGTGCGACTGCTACATTTATTGATTGCATAGTTTTTTCGCTGACTCAAACACTAAATTGAGGAAAATAGGTTACTAGCTGAGGGTTTTTTTAATCATTAGACCCTGATTGACAAAAAATTGGGTCGGTGCAAAATCAGTTATGTAATTAACACTTGCTTTGTTTTCTTTTGCAAATGTGAGCGCATACTCTTCAGCAAGCCTAGTGTCTCCACCTAAGTTAGATGAATGTTTATCAGAGTTATCTAAATACAGAATACCTCCAGGCTTAAGGAGCTTAGCAGTATTTAATACACATGCGCTTCTGTAGCTACCATCTACCATAATTAGATCAAACCCAAACTCATCATTTACCATGAAGTTTTTGTAATCTTGTGGACTTTTAGTAAAACAATAATGAACATTGTTAATTTGTTTGTTTTCAAGAATTACTCTAACTTTTTCGTACCAGGGAAAATAGTCTTCAACAGAAAATACTTCTCCTGCATGTTTGGCATACCAAACTGTGGACATTCCTGAGCCAAACTCAAGAATACGGGAATCTTTAGTCAAAAACTTTTCTAAGATACTTACCGTATCGTAAGCTATCCAAGGTAATCTAGGACGATAGTCAAATAATAGCCTTAAGATTCCGGAAGATAAAGCTAAAGGAGCATGAGTTAAGCATTTTCCTAAACCCACAAAATTGCCTTTCTCGTCATGAAATCTCGATTTACGAAGTATTGTGTTAGAGTTGTGACCAACAATAAGTTTATTTAGCATAAAAGCTCCAAGTATTCCAGCTTGTTTTAGGATAGCTGCCACTGCGTAGTTGCAACGAGCGACAACTTGAATAGCGATAAACCTGTTCATGAATAATATGTTCTAATTTTTATAAATCCTATAATCTCCATAGCTTTTAATTTCGCAATTTTAATACAAGTACTAATTATAAATATAAGTCAGCTAATTACTGTACTATAACTAATTGCAACCGCCTATAATAATTTGCATTATTATTTATCTTAATAATCTTACTAGCTCTTCACAAAACGAGTTTTTACCCAAGCATCAGAAACTTCATAGCCCAGGCTAATTAATAAATCTCCTGCTTCTCTATGAAAGAATTCACAGTCTTCATAAGTAAAAGCTTCTTGCCATTTTTCTGGTTTTTTCCCGTTGTAACGACCAACAATTGTAGTACTCTCAAATTGCCGGGTTAGTCTCAATAAATAGTCCTCCCATCTGCTACCAGATTGCCTTTTGATTGGCAATAAAGGTTCCATATATAAAGGCTTAATTCCGAGTTCTTTACCTATTTGTGCAACAACATTACGAGTATCTTTAACATTTTGCTCAAACTTCAGCACTTTGATATTAGGTTGTTCTAGCCAGCGATGAATATGGTTAGCCCAGATTTTGGGACGACTCATACCATTTTCCTCCTGACGTATAAACTCAGAAAGAGAACATCTTGCTTGTCGATTTGACTGTTGTGCCCATAAATGGACGGAACAAAGAACATCACGACCATCTCTTACAACATAATATAAGTCAGCATTTTCCATCAATTTCTCGACAAATTCATTGTGATCATAGCTAAGTTCTTTAAACCCTGGTAAACTATGAGTTTTTATAATTGGTCGTTTAGCACGATGAAGAATGTTAAGTGCTTGTTGCTGATTGATGTGAGGTGAATGTTTTTCCGCTAAATGATCCAAGTTAAGGTAAGAATGATGCAAAGTCTCGCCAAACCATAGCCACGATCGACATTCTTGAAACTGTTTGCGGAGCAAATCTATTGTCAGGTGGGTGCCAGAACGTGGATGAGTTACTATAATGATGGGTTTACCGATCTCCTCCAATGCCTGTGTATGTTGTGCGACTAAAACTTTAGCTGGTGACATTTACTCATCAATTGCTTAATAAAGTTAATCAATATGTATGGAATAGTAGAGTCTTTGCTCGTCACTTGAGTGTAACTAAATTTTCTCGCCAGACTCGCAGGATATTCTTGACTGAATCGGGTAGATAGGTCGCGAAGCGAGGCTTTAGTCCGGGTGGCAATTGCCAGTTATCGATAGGTAAAGAAGGGGCAACTACCGGCGGATTTTGACTCAAATCTTTAATCAAATCTCCATAAGATTTTGCTTGCTGCTTTAAACCGAAACGAGATTGGCTTGTAAGTTTTGCATTATCTGAAAATTCCTGCCATATATTTTCATTCACCAACTGGCTAATAAAGGTAGCAGCTTTTTTTGTATTTCCCACATTAAAAAGAAACCCATCCTTACCATGGGAAACAATGAAGTCAGTAACACCAGAAATACGTGAGCAAACTGGAACACATCCGCTTGCCATAGCTTCTACTAGAGTATAGCCGAAACCCTCATAGCGAGAGGACATTACAAACACATGATGTTCGGCGAATAGTAATGGTACTTCTGCATAACTTGCTCTTCCATAAAAGTGAATATTTTGCTCTAAACCCATCTGACTTATTTTCAACTTTAGTTTAGATAAGTCTGGGCCATCTCCAACAACGGTAAGTGAAACATGTATGCCATTTTTTTGACATTCTTCTACAATTTCAGGCAACCAGAGTATTCCTTTCGCGTTTTCTTCTATACGACCGAGATAAATTAGTTTCAGTGGTTGATGTTTAGAACGCCTTGAACTTAATTGTTTAAATCCACTAAGATTAACTGCATGGGGAATAGTAAAAACTTTGTCCGATGACAAATTCATCTTGTCTACTAAGTCATTAGCAATCCGAGGAGTCGGACAAATAGTAGCATGTACATAATCATATATTGCTGTTGCTGCACGATATGTAGCTGGTGTAATGTTATGAACTATTTGTAGTTTAATAATCTTGTTCGATATATATCTTGCGGCATTAGTTTGAATAGCATTAGCCAGTACATTGATAATGATTCCTTGATAATTTGCTTCTATATGCTTGATGAA
>JBCBQE010000686.1:0-4134 GCA_039820385.1 Cyanobacteria bacterium J06635_10 | reverse complement strand
ATTCACGGCAGTAAAATTACTATGGAAAAATTTAATTTTGACATCATCACAGTCAATTCTCGTGGAGAAAAAAACAAGACTCTTCGTAGTAAGGCTACTCAAGAAATAGAAAACTTAGGTAATGATGTCAAACTAGAAATGGTGCATATCCCTTCAGGGAGTTTCATAATGGGAGCACCAGAAACGGAGAAAGGTAGTTTAATTCCAGAAAATCTGCAACACTCTGTAAAAGTTCCGGCTTTTTTAATGAGTAAATACACCATCACTCAAGCACAATGGCGAAGAATAGCAATTCTACCTAAAATTAAACGCAATTTGGAACCAGAGCCATCTAATTTCAAAGGAGATGACCATCCTGTAGAACAAATATCCTGGTATGATGCAATTGAATTTTGCGATCGCTTATCAAAGTATACAGATAAGCAGTATCGCTTACCTAGCGAAGCAGAATGGGAATATGCTTGTCGTGCTGGTACAGATACACCATTTCACTTTGGCGATACCCTTTTGGCAGAATTAGCAAATTATAATGCCTCTCAAACCTATGGATATCACTTCTTAGAAGAAAGCCGCTCAAAAACTACCCCAGTAGGAAAATTTTCACCTAATGCTTTTGGTTTATACGATATGCACGGTAACGTTTGGGAATGGTGTCTCGACACCTGGCATTCTAACTATGAAGGTGCTCCCGCAGATGGTAGTGCATGGATTAGTAAAGATGATAATTGTCGAGTATTGCGGGGTGGCTCGTGGCAAAACTTTCCCCAGCAATGCCGCTCTGCATGTCGCAGAAGATGCGAATCATTCAACATCCTCCTTAACACTCAGGGTTTTCGAGTGGTGAGAATTTAGGGGTTAGGGGTTAGGAGTTAGGGGTTGGGAGTTAGGAGTTAGGAGTTAGGAGTTAGAAGTTGGGAGTTAGGAGTTAGAAGTTAGAAGTTAGGAGTAATAGGTAATAACCAAATCTTTCTAAAAGGGTTTCTATAGTAAGTAATTAATCGGATTTGAGTGAAACATTAAAGGCGAAACTAGTATAGAAACTTAGTAGTGCTGTATCTGGTGACAATGTGAAATCATCACTTCATCCACATGATTTTAGAGATTTCCATCATCCATTTTTATTTGAAACAGTAATTACTCGGCAAAATATTTATCCTACTCCTATGAGGCTTATGGATTACCGGCTAAAAATTTTCCCTCTCTGAATCTCTCTCGTTTGGCAATTTAGTAATCTTCCACTCCTGTTGGAAGTAATCTATGTCAGGTAAGATACCATGGGCAGGGTAGCCATAAGAATTTTTCTTCTAAAAAATTCTTATGGCTACCCTTGATACCGATTTTTTTTAAACTTTAAATTTCTCGGTAATCCGTTTCATTGCTTCTTCTACATTTTCTCTGCTATTAAAAGCTGAAATACGGAAATAACCTTCACCGGCAGCACCAAAACCGGAACCTGGTGTTCCTACTACAT
Source organism: Cyanobacteria bacterium J06635_10 (assembly GCA_039820385.1). GTDB lineage: Bacteria > Cyanobacteriota > Cyanobacteriia > Cyanobacteriales > Nostocaceae > Rivularia. The sequence goes on along the minus strand of JBCBQE010000686.1, from coordinate 2,663 downwards.
TGCAAGTATTAACTAATTTGTCGAAGAAGTCCCAACTACTTAATCCATTGGGTGTTTTCACCCATACATAAGGTGCGTTTACTCCTCCGTAAACTTGTAATCCGGCAGCGGTGAGTTTGTCGCGGATGATTTTGGCATTTTCTAAGTAGAAGCTGACAAGTTGTTTTACTTGTTCTTGTCCTTCTTTAGAATAAACTGCTTCTGCACCGCGCTGTACTATGTAAGATACGCCGTTAAATTTGGTAGATTGGCGACGATTCCATAGTTTCCAAAGTTCGACATCGGAACCGTCGTCAGCTTTGGCGGTGAGTGTTTTAGGTACTACTGTTAAAGCACAACGAGTTCCGGTAAACCCTGCATTCTTGGAAAAGGAACGGAATTCAATGGCGCAATCTCTAGCACCTTCTATTTCGTAAATGGAGTGAGGAAGTGAGGAGTCGGTGATAAAGGCTTCGTAAGCTGCGTCAAAGAAGATGATTGAGTTATTTGCTTTGGCGTAATCTACCCAAGCTTGCAATTCTGCTTTAGTTGCTGTGGCTCCGGTGGGATTATTAGGGAAGCAAAGGTAAATTAAATCAACTTTCTGGTCGGGGACGATCGCGGTAAAATTGTTGTCAGCAGTTATTGGTAAATATACTAAGCCTTCATATTCACCGTTTTTCTTTGCATCCCCTGTATTACCTGCCATGACGTTGGTGTCAACATAAACAGGGTAAACGGGGTCGGTGACAGCGATAGTATTATTTTTCCCAAATATTTCGAGGATATTACCCGTATCGCATTTAGAGCCGTCAGAGATGAAGATTTCTGAAGCATCAATTTCGCATCCCCGGGCTTGAAAATCGTGATGTGCAATCTTTTCCCGCAACCAAGCATAACCTTGTTCGGGGCCATAACCTTTGAAAGTCTCTCGATTACCCATTTCTTCAGTCGCTTGGACGATCGCCGTGCGACAAGCTTGTGGTAATGGTTCGGTAACGTCACCAATTCCCAATTTGATAATTTTAGCATCGGGATTAGCTTCAACGAAAGCATTTACTCTTCGCGCAATTTCGGGAAATAAGTAACCTGCTTTTAGTTTGAGGTAATTATCGTTAATAGTTGCCATAGTAAGTCGATGAGCGCATAGTTTATCAGCTTACTGTAAATTGGGGTACAAGTAGGTCGGCGTTGAAAATAGTAATTGGGAATAGTGATGGGGTGAATAGTGAGATCGATCGAGACTTTTAACTAAATTTACATTCTTTAATATAGCGCGGGTAAATTTGAGGCCGACTTACTTAACAAGTTAATTGTTCATTGATAATTGTTCATTGTTCATCAAATACTGCGCATGACAATTTCCCCAGTAGGTTGCTCTACTGGCTGTAATGGCTCTACTGTAACTAAGGCTGAAGATACGCTCTCCATAGAAGAATTATCTACCGGAAGCTGTACCAATACTTTCCCTTCTTCATTAACTTCAAAGTCGCCGCAATCGATTTTCTTCCCTTCTGCTACTGCCCACAATCGATAAACTCTATTTTTTGGTAACTGAGGTAAATTCTGTAAGGTTAATACGGCTTTCCCCGTCGGTGCGATCGCAAAACTTCCGAAGGCTTGAGAATTGACTTTTGTCCCTTCTAATGCTAACAAGCTGATATTCTGCTGACGCAATAAGGCAATTGTATGTTGATAGCGCGATATTTCTTGGCGAATGGTACTTGCTTGTTGCTGCAAGCGATAGTTATATAATCCCAATGCCACAATAATAGAAGCGGCTATTGTGGCGGCGATGATTTGCCAAAGTTGTTTTTTACGACTTTGATTTGATTTATTTAAGGTGGTTGTAGAAGTAACCACTGCTTGCAATATCTGGGAACCTAAAGCTGGTGAGGGTTCGGTTTCTGGTAAGGCGAAGGGTAATAATGCTAAGGTTTCTTGCAAGTTATTGACTTCTGCAATCAATTCTGGTTGCTGTTCGAGCAATTGATTCACTTGTGCTACTTCTTCAGAAGTCAAGTCTCCTAGGACATAACTTGCTAAAAGTTCTTGCAATTCTGGATTATCCCCCCAATTTACCATCTGTTTTCCACCAAGTCGTTCAATATTTGTCGCAGTTGAATTAAACCTTTACGTTTATAGGTTTTAACCGTTCCCAAAGGCATTTTCAAGTCGAGAGAAATCTCTGATTGACTCAAACCGTCAAAATAAGCTTTCTCTAAAACGATACGGTGCTGGGTTGGTAATTTATTCAGTGCTTCCTTAACGCGATCGCCAATTTCTCTAAAAGAGATTTTATCCATAAGGTTAGTCCGATTTTCTAGAGGAATGCTGCGACTCCATTTTTCAATTAATTGTCGTTGCGATTTCATCTGACGATGACGGTCAATTGCTCTGGATCTTGTTAAAGTTGTTAGATATGCATTCATTGAACCGCGTTGGGGATTGTAAGAATGATTCCGCCACAACGTCATAAATATTTCTTGGGTTAAATCTTCTGCTTCTTGAGTATTTGCTAACATCCGCAAGGCTAAACGATAGACGATACTACCATAACGGTCGTAAAAGATACCCAAGGCGAATAAATCCCCGCTACACAAGGCTTTCCATACTTCTGCATCCGTCTGATTGGATAGCATTTTTTAGGTTTTGTTAATTGACGTTAAGTGCAAGATATGCAT
>JBCBQE010000685.1:0-4143 GCA_039820385.1 Cyanobacteria bacterium J06635_10 | reverse complement strand
TCTCATGTCCGGTTCTGAAGCCGAGTCGGAAGGGCGACCTTTCGGCTTAGGTTAACCCTGTACCTTGAGAATCCCCTAGCCTTTAGGCATGGGGAGTGTCAATTCATCTGCTAACCAATGACGTGGTTGAGAATGTTGATAAGCAGCAAGTAAACCCCATAACTTAGTACCGACAAATATAGGGCTAACAGCATAAGCCCGAATTTGAAATTGTTCAAGTGCTTCTATATGACAGCGAGAATGTTTTGCAGCGTAAATATCATCTACCGAATAACCTTCATTTGTAATATATCTTCCACCTTTTGTTTGTTGTAAATGGGTATCTTCCCAAACCAGATTTTGTCCAAAGCTGGGAATCTCATTCCAAGGATTGCGTGCAAATCCCAAGTTATTAACAAAACTCCCACTCCAGTCTTCGTTAAACCGATAAATTGCGACTCTTTCAATGCCTAAAAGCCAACAAATATCTTGACTGGTATCGGTACAAAGAGATTCTAAATTTACCGATGCGCGGAGTCTACCGATGATTCTACCGAGCTGCTTCTGAAACTGAATATTGCGCTGTAATTGTTCTTGGCACTCCGAAGCGCTTATATATGTTGAATTATAGATGCTCTCTGACATGGGAACAATAAAAAATGTGTATTAGGCCTGGATTTATTGTTCCCACTAAAATTTTAAAATTACACATACAGCACATTTCGTCTATAACCCCTCCCCAACCCTCCCCTTAATAAGGGGAGGGTGCGCTTTGGAGCGCGGGTGGGGTATTTTTGTACCTCATAAAGCACAAATCTGCTATTACCTATTCTTTGAAACTATATTCCCTATTCCCTATTCCCTATTCCCTATAAGTATTTTTAAAGCCAATTTCCGATTAAAACATAAGGTGCCCAAAAGTAAGGAATACTATATTCTTCTTGTTTTAATAAAGTTAGTTGAGCATTGCGTAAGGCTTCTGCTTTGCTAACTCCCGGTTTTTTCAACTCTTGATAAAACTGACTCATTAATTGTGCGGTAGAAGCATCATTTAAAGCCCATAAAGATGCAACCGTACTCCGGGCACCGGCTTGGATAGCTACACCTGCAAGCCCTAAAGCTGCCCGTTTATCTCCAGTTGCTGTTTCGCAAGCACTTAATACAAGTAATTCTATGGCTTCTGGACGATTTTCTTCTCGATTGCGAAGCCATTGATTGAGTTGGTTGACTTTGATAGGCTGGTCGTATGCTAAGAGAAAGGTTTCATCTAAACTAGAACTGAATTGACCGTGAGTTGCTAAGTGAACTATAGGATAAGATTTCCTCAGAACCTGTTTTTCTAAGGCATTACTGGTAAATTCTTGATTGAGAAGTACTTTAGCATCTGATACTTCCGATTTAATTTGCTGCAATTCTTCCTCTACATAATCGAGTTTGGAAAAATTAAAGCGTTTTTCGCTTAATCCAGCCATTAAGACATGCAAATTTTTTCTCTTTATGGGTTGTAATTCGTATAGTTGTAAACCAGGGCTGACGGCGATACTATATTTCTCTATCAGATATTGTTTGCCATCGTAAAGAACCCCAGGAGGGATATTACGTAAAGAACCATCAAGTACAAAAACTAATGTATTTATGTTATTATTTTCTAGATATTTACCTGCTGGTTGAAGCAGCCAATTATATAATTTTTGAAACTGCGCTCGATCGTCTCCTCCAATTTTACGTTCTTCGATATCAGTTCGTAATTTTTTAATCGTTTCTTCTACTTCTTTTTTGGATATACGAGTAGTGTAACTTATCAGCTCGGAGTGAGGTAATTTGAGAATAACTTCCAATCTATCTGGTAAAATTATCGGATAAACTATCGCTGCTTTCAAGTTGTCTTTATCAACTACCTCATCAAGTATAACTTTGGTATTAAAACAAGCCGAGCGAAAGAAATTATCTATTTCTGCTAATTGCAGAGATTCGATGACTTCACGAGCAACGATCAGCTTTTGTTTATTATTTCCATCATTTTCTACAGTTTTTAAAATTAAATCGACGTATTGCCGATATACGGGTTCTATACTTTCGCGGAAAGAAAATTGTAAGTTGGAATCCACAGCAACCAAATCGCTACGCAAAGATTTGAGAATCTGCCATGCCCGATGATAAGATTCAATTGCCGCTTTAATATTCCCCTGTTGTCGGTACAATCTTCCCATTTGCCATTGCAATTGATAGGTAATCTCTCGAGCACCGATAGAGTTGGCTAGAGCTAATGCACGTGAAGTCAGTTTCTGGGCTTCATTTAATTGTTTGGTTTGCTCGTAAAGTTCGCCAAGATTCCCTAGGGCATAGGATTCTGCTCGTTTATCTTTTATAGTTGTTGCGGTACGAATTGCTGTTGATAATATTTGAGCAATATCTAACCATGAAGGTGTTTTGATTGTAGTTTTCTGTTTAAATTTTTCTAGTGTTTTGGCAAAGTTTATCTGTGTATCAACTGCAAACCTACTGGGTAATAAATTGGCTATTTCAGCGCTTATTTGGGGTATTAACTCTTTTGCAGCAGTCAATTTTTCTATTTCTACAAGTAAACTAAAAAGATTCAGTTGTGCAAGTATTCGTAAATCAGATTTAGAAGATGCTATATCAGCAGCTTGTTGATAATATTTAATTGCTGAAATCTGAGAATCCGGCTCTTGTTGAAAACGAACTGTATTACCTAAACTAATTAAGGTTTCACTGATTTCTCGATCGGCTTTTACCTTAGATGCAATTTTTAAACTTTGTTGCAAAATTTTTCTTGATTCATCTAAGTTTCCAACAGTTCGTAAAACATCGCCGACGCTACGCAAACCAATGGATTTTAAAACATTATCTGGCTGTTTGTTTAAAATTTCTTGAAGTTCAGTTAAAGTCTTTTGTGCTTGTAAAAACAACCCCAAAGCTTGCATAGCCTGTGCTTGATTTATGCGCGATTGAATCAATGCTGGTTGTAAATTCAATTGAGAGTAAATTTTCGAGGCATCTTTCCAAGTTACTATTGCCTTTTGAAATTGTCCTTGTGCGAATTCTAAATTCCCTTTAATATCTAACGATTGAGCATAGACTTTTCTTACTTTATTTTTGGGAAAAATTTTTAATAAGTTAAGCGAACGATTTATAGTTTTCCGAGCTGATTGCCATTCTCCTAATTTTTTATAAGCTAAGGAGAGATTACTTAACGTTATTGCTTCATTTAATTGATCTCCATCAGCTTGGTATTTATCAACTGCTTGTTTTAATAAATTTACTGCTTCGGTAAATCGTCCTATTTCATAAAGTCTTTTACCTTGTTCAATTAAACTTTGAGTTTGGGAATAACTAACGAATATCGGTGTTGCTAAAACTGGGGATAATGTAATTATAAATAATGATATTAATAGTATTATAATTAGATATTTTATTTTCTTCATAACTGCTTTTTCTGATTCTGAGACAAATCAACTTGCATCTTCTCATTCAGGAATATATCTACCATTTGGTGCGGATTTATCCCCCCAATGGAAAATGCTAGCCTAGATTCGCTCAATCTACACCATTACAATAAATAAATTATACGCTTAAAGTAAAAAATATCACCCGTAAGGGTACTGTAATTATAATTCTGACTGTTTATGATATTAGTACTCTCAATTAAAAGACTTTTTTAAAAGAGTTTCTGCTCGTGTTTCTTAAAAATACATTATGAATTGCTGAAAAATGTAATTTATGTGTAATCCAAATCACTTGTGGATGTAATACTCGCTATGTAAAATCCATAAGTAATCGCTACCTGTCATGAATGAGGACTAATTTCAACACTCCGTAAATTTTAAATATTCAAAATTTAACTTCAAATATCAGGTTATGGATCCTATTACTACAGCAATTGTGGCAGCAATCGCGGCTGTTAGCAGCAGTGCGATTAAAGATAGTTACTCGAGTGAGGGACATAATTTCACGAGGTACCATAAAACAGTACTTTTTGCCATTGGTTACTTTCCGGTGCCTCAAAGAAAATATGGCTAACTCGATCAACTATAAATAAGTTTAGTAAAGAATTGAGTGATTTAACTAATCTCGCGGAATTCCCCACCGTCTTTTACGGTGGGGATGGTGCTTCGTGGCAATAATTTGTGATAAAATGAAATT
>JBCBQE010000684.1:0-4148 GCA_039820385.1 Cyanobacteria bacterium J06635_10 | reverse complement strand
CCTTATTAATACGTTAAAAATTAGTGAGTGTACGAGCACCCTACGAGAAAAATGTGCCAGTTGCGTAAGTCCTAAAATTTTTTCTACCCCCTCTACCCCCTCTCCCCCCCACCCAGCAGATCAACGAAAATGTCAAGGATTGTTACTTTGTCTATCACAAATGAGACGTTATCACTTGAAATCTCTTATTTTCATGATTGAAGAATAAATATATCATGTTCTATGTATAAGCCTTTCCTGGAATTTTTAGAACAAGAACTTATTAGTAGGTTTGATTTACAAGCTCGACCGATACCGCTGGGTTTGGAATCCAAAGTTAGCGATCGCGGTAGAAATCCGGCAACTATTCGCAGTTGGTGCTATGAATGTCCAGAACTAAGAAAGATTCGCTACACTTACATTGATGCCGGGGAAAGTGCCCAAATTTTTAATAGCGTTATTTATCCGAATTATCACTACGATATACCGCTATTAGGAATAGATTTTCTGTCATTTGGGAAAGTAAAAAATCTAATTGTAATGGATTTTCAACCTTTATTTTCAGATGATTTATATCAAAAGAAATATGTAGAACAATTAAAATATTTACACCAAAAATATCCAGATTTGGCACAAAATTTAGAAATGAAATTTTATGATGCCAATAAATATTTTTCTAAGTATTTATTATTCGCGAAAACTGACCAGCAAACTGTAGCAACTCGGGTATTCGCAGCTTTTCAAGATTATATAAATTTGTATTGGCAAATGCTCGAAGGAGCAGAAATACTCAGAGATCCAGTTGATATCCAACGTATTGTCAAAGCTCAGAAAGACTACGACCAATATAGTGCAGATCGCGATCCAGCATCTGGTCTATTTAGCAGTTATTTTGGTCATGAATGGTCAGAACGCTTTCTTTATGAATTTTTATTTGAAGATGCCGTACCTCTAGCAGTAAGTGCGGGTAAAAGATGATCAAACAAAAACCCTTAGCGTTCGATCGCATTAAAGATGGGTGAAGACAGGGAGGGGGAAGAGGGGGGAGAGGAGCCACTGCGTTGGGCGGGTTCCCCGACAGTCTCGCAAGTGGCGTGGGGAAGAATAATTTAGTACCCGCGTTTGACCATCAAAATTAATTTGGTGAAGTATTAGTTTATCATTAGAGGATAATAGAATCTGCGACTAAATCTGAATTCTAAACGTAAAATTCAAGTTATTTCAATAATAAAACAATCCAAAATCTAAAATCTAAAATCTAAAATCTAGTGACTCTTTATCAACCATTTCTCGACTATGCGATTTCATATATGAAGTCGCGTTTACACCTTGAAGATTATCCCATACCGTCAGGTTTTGAGTCTAAGTCTGCTCGGATGGGTAAGGGTAAGAATGAATACGAGGTTCTTACTACTAGCTATGGTTTTCAAACACCAAAATTAAGACAAATTAGAGCAGCACACGTACAAGGAGGAAATTCCCTCCAAGTGCTAAATTTTGTCATTTTTCCGCAATTAAATTACGATCTTCCCTTTTTTGGAGCTGATTTAGTAACTTTGCCGGGAGGACACCTCATTGCTCTTGATATGCAGCCTTTATTTGCAGGTAAAGCTGAATATGAACAAAAATATACAGAATCTATTTTACCACTTTTTCAGGCTCATCAAGAATATTTACCTTGGGGTGGAGACTTCCCTGAAGAAGCTAAACCTTTTTTCTCCCCCGCTTTCCTATGGACTCGTCCCCAGGAAACTGCCATAGTAGAAAATCGAGTATTTGCTGCATTTAAAGACTATCTTGCAGCTTACCTGGATTTCGTCGATCGCGCAGAAGCAGTAACCAATTCTCAAGATTTAGCAGCCATCGAATCAGCACAGTTACGATATATTCGCTATCGTGCCGAAAAAGATCCTGCAAGAGGAATGTTTAAACGATTTTACGGCGAAGAATGGACGGAAGAGTATATCCATGGGTTTCTATTTGACTTGGAAAGAAAGCTTGTAGTTAGTGGTGAGTGGTGAGTGGTGAGTGGTGAGTAGTTAGTGGCGAGTGGTGAGTAGTTAGTAGTGAGTTAGGAGTAAGAGAGCAAAGTTAAGAGGTTTAGTCATCAAGCTGGTAGCAAAATGTTTTTTAGCTTCTCTTTGAGAACATGCTTGCGCGTCTACCTCCGACTTGTTGTTACTCCCAATCCCCAATTCCCAATTCCCCATTCCCAATTCCCAATTCCCAATTCCCAATCCCCAATTCCCAATTCCCAATTCCCCATTCCCCATTCCCAATTCCCAATTCCCAATTACTAATATGTAAGACAAAGTTACATTTAGTGAAGGATTGTAACTTTTATCAATGGGTGACTTTATTTACCTAGCTCTCGATTAGTTAGGCTTTGTAAAATTTGTCTGATTGTGTTCTGGAGAATGGCAAAACTCCTGTATTATCAACAAAAGAAGAATGTATTTAACTTTTATCAAAGGTTTACAGCATTTAAGTAAGTTTAAGTACGTAGTTACTTTTATCTCATTATTTGCTAACTCTTAACACTACATGGTTGACAATTTTTCCTCAAAATATAAAGAAAAGTTAAATAATGAGAATAAAATCATAATATTTTGTAAGAAATAAGAAGACCAGGGAATGATATAAAAAAAATATCAGAAAAAACAGATGTCAATTTGAGTCAGAGGTCTGATGGTTAGGGTTTTTCAGCTTTACATATAAATGTGAAGTTTTGTGATAATTCGTAAGTTTGGTAGCCCTGAAATCATAAACTAATATCTTGGTATCTGTTTTTGAATCTTGACCGCCGCTTTGGTAGTCTGAGAGTAAGTAAGACTGAAATTTTCAGTTTAGAAGTCAACCAGTTATAGACCAAGCAGATAGGAGATTAGATAAATGTTAGACGCTTTCGCAAAAGTAGTATCGCAAGCTGATACACGAGGAGAATACCTCAGTACCTCGCAATTGGATGCCTTAACAAACATGGTTAAGGAAGGAAATAAGCGCATGGATACTGTAAACCGTATTACCAGTAACTCTTCTACAATTGTTGCTAATGCGGCTCGCGCTTTGTTTGCTGAACAGCCCCAATTAATCGCTCCCGGTGGAAACGCTTACACCAGCCGTCGCATGGCTGCTTGTTTGCGTGACATGGAAATCATCTTGCGCTATGTCACCTATGCAATCTTCTCTGGTGATGCAAGTGTATTAGATGACCGTTGTTTAAATGGTCTACGCGAAACCTACTTAGCATTGGGTACACCTGGTGCTTCTGTAGCAGTAGGCGTACAGAAGATGAAAGATTCTGCACTAGCAATTGCAGGCAATACCAACGGAATTACCCAAGGTGATTGTAGCGCTCTAATGTCTGAAGTAGCTGGCTACTTCGACCGTGCAGCTGCAGCAGTAGCATAGAACCACCACGACTAGGGATTAAGTAAAACTAGTCGTCACTAGCACAAAAAAGCTTTCAAACAAAACTTTGTAAAAAAAAGGGAGATACCAAACCAATGAAAACACCCCTTACCGAAGCGGTTTCAGCTGCTGATTCCCAGGGACGCTTTTTGAGTAGTACAGAAATTCAAATCGCCTTTGGTCGTTTTCGTCAAGCACAAGCTAGCTTAGAAGCAGCAAAAAGTCTGACTACAAATGCTCAGCGTTTGGCAGAAGGTGCAGCACAAGCGGTGTACAACAAATTCCCTTACACCACTCAAATGCAAGGGCCTAACTACGCAGCTAACGCAACAGGTAAAGCTAAGTGCGTACGTGACATCGGTTACTACTTACGAATGATCACTTACTGCCTAGTTGTAGGTGGTACTGGACCAATGGATGATTACTTAATCTCCGGTTTAGCAGAAATCAACAAAACCTTTGAACTTTCTCCTAGCTGGTACATCGAAGCTTTGAATTATATCAAGGCTAACCACGGTTTGAGTGGCGATCCAGCTGTTGAAGCTAATTCTTACATTGACTATGCAGTCAACACTCTTAGCTAATGAGTTTAGTGATACTCCGAGCTAATGAGTAGTTTTTAGCCCGGAAAGTTAACCAGCTCTTGCGGCAAATGTCTAGGAGTTGTTTAGCTTTCCGGGCAGTCTTATTTTAGACAAGATTAATTAAATTCAAAAAATTCCAAACGATAAAAAATTTAGTCTTTTTGAATTTTTTGA
>JBCBQE010000683.1:0-4162 GCA_039820385.1 Cyanobacteria bacterium J06635_10 | reverse complement strand
TTAAGAGCAAAACACTTCGATCTAATTAAAAACACACATGGTAGCCTACCAATAGATGTTTTTAATTCTGCGACAGTCAAAACACGTAGCTTAATTCATGACCGCAACACTAAGCCAACAAATTCAACAGTTTTACGATGCTTCCTCCTCCCTGTGGGAAGAAATATGGGGAGAGCACATGCATCACGGTTATTACGGTGCCGATGGTAAAGAACAAAAAAACCGCCGTCAAGCACAAATCGATTTAATTGAGGAGTTGCTGCAATGGGGGGAGGTGCAGCAAGCTGAGAATATTTTAGATGTGGGTTGTGGTATTGGTGGTAGTTCTTTATATTTAGCCGAGAAATTCAATGCTGCGGCGACTGGAATCACTTTAAGCCCTGTACAGGCGCAGAGGGCTGGTGAAAGGGCTGTTGAATTTGGTTTAAAGGATAGAAGCAATTTTCAGGTAGCAGATGCTTTAAACATGCCTTTTGAAGACAACAGTTTTGATTTAGTTTGGTCTTTAGAAAGTGGCGAACATATGCCTGATAAACAAAAGTTTCTCCAGGAATGTTATCGGGTACTTAAGCCGGGAGGAAAGTTGATTTTGGTCACTTGGTGTCATCGCTCTACAGATGAATCGCCTTTGAATGCTGACGAAGAGAAGCATTTAGCACAGATTTATGAGGTGTATTGTTTGCCATTCGTGATTTCCTTACCCGAATATGAAGCTATTGCTCGTCAACTACCTTTACAGAATATTCGCGTTGCGGATTGGTCGCAAGCTGTCGCTCCTTTTTGGAATGTTGTCATTGATTCGGCGTTTACTCCCAAAGCAGTTTTCGGTTTACTGCGTGCCGGTTGGAAAACTATTCAAGGTGCCATGTCTTTGGGTTTAATGCGTCGCGGTTATGAGCGTGGTTTGATTAAGTTCGGTTTGTTATGTGGAAGTAAGTAGTTGGTAGTGGTTGGTGGTTAGTGGTTAGTAGTCGATTAGTTTTTTCAACTAACAACCATCAACTATAGGAATCCTATTTGAAAATTGAAAAAAACTCAGTACCCTTGAATTTACTAAAACCCTCTTGCCTACCCACACAAATAATTATGGCTTCGCCACGCTGCGCCTTCCAAAAATCAAAACTGATTCCTATATCAACCATCAACTAACAACCATCAACTATCAACTATCAACCATCAACTAACAACCATCAATTATCAATTATTAAATATATTATGAGTCAAGTTTCACAAACAGGGTTGCAAAGTAATTGGTTTTATGCTTTTTGGAAGTTTTCTCGTCCTCATACGATTTATGGTACGAGTTTGAGCGTGTTGGGATTATATTTGATTTCTATTGCTTTAACTAATAGCAATTTCCCATTCCCAAATTCTTATTCCCTAGTTTCTCTTTTAGGAGCTTGGATAGCTTGTTTATCGGGAAATGTTTATATTGTCGGACTTAATCAATTACAAGATGTAGAAATTGATAAAATTAACAAGCCCCATTTACCTGTTGCTTCTGGAGAATTTACTCAGCGTACTGGAGAAATTATTGTCACGATTACCGGCGTTTTAGCTCTGGGTTTATCTTGGTTTTTAGGACCATTTTTATTTGGGATGGTGGCTATTAGTTTGACAATTGGTACGGCTTACTCTTTAGAGCCAATTCGTTTAAAAAGATTTCCTTTTTGGGCCGCAATTTGTATTTTTTCAGTCCGGGGGGCTATTGTTAATTTAGGATTATTTTTGCATTTTTCTTGGGTACTGCAAGCTAAACAATCTATTCCGCCTACTGTGTGGACTTTAACCTGGTTTATTCTCATATTCACAATCGCCATTGCTATTTTTAAAGATATCCCCGATATGGAAGGCGATCGCCAGTACAATATCACGACTTTTACTATCAAGTTAGGTAAGGAAACTGTTTTTAATTTCTCTCGCTGGCTGTTAACTGTTTGTTATGCTGTAATGGTTTTGGTCGGTATACTAGGTTTTACACAAGTTAACTCAATATTTTCGATAGTTGTTCATTTGTTGATTTTAGGCTTCATGTGGTGGCGCACTCAGCAAACTGATTTACAAGATAAAAGTTCTCTAGCGAGTTCTTACAAGTTTATCTGGAAGCTGTTTTACATTGAATATTTGATTTTTCCTATCTCTTGTCTTTTAGGTTAGCGATTTGCACTTATAGTCGGCAAAATCTGTGTCAGAATAACTATAAAATAGGATTCCCGGCGTTGTAAGTAGGTCGGGTTAAAGTAATGTTCTGAATCTAAGCAAACCAATTACCGTCATCCATTTGCCTATCTAAAGACTGAATAATTCGGCTTTTGTTTAAAAATAAATTCCATCCTTAGTGTAGCTTTCAATTAATTAACTTTGATTAGAATAAAAGTTGATTTATGATTACACCGATGCTGGAGTTGAGATGCTGCTACTGCTTAAAAGATTTGGTAGTTGGAGTAAACTTAAATTAACCGAATTATGGCACAGTAATAGCGGTGATTGGCATTGGTTATCAGAAAAGCCAATGCCCATCGCGGGCATCAACCGCAAACTATGGAGGGGTGCTGTACCTTCCTTAAGCTTCTACACATTGTTGTCTTTATCAGCAATTATCTCAACTTTAGGATTACTTGCTTCGAGTGCAGCGACAATCATTGGCGCGATGATTATTGCTCCTTTAATGGGACCAATAATCGCGATAAGCCCAAAGGGCATGCGCTTCGCGAACGCTTACAGCATAGCATCAGGAAACCAACGTTTGTTAAAGCGTTCGAGTTTTACTCTATTCAAAGGTGTATTACTGACAATTATTATTTCGATTATCATCACTAAATTAGTCGGTATCAGAACTTTTGGTCCTGAAATCTGGGGACGTACTCGTCCTACACTATTAGATTTAGGAGTAGCATTAGCAGCAGGTGGTGCTGGTGGTTTTGCATTAACTAGACGCAGTATTGCTAATGCTTTACCAGGGGTGGCTATCTCGGTTGCTTTGGTACCACCATTAAGCGTAGTAGGAATTGGCATCGGTATGAATGCAAACTCTATCGCAGCAGGTTCGGGACTTTTGTTTTTGGCTAACTTAGCTGGTATTATCTTTAGTAGTTCTATTATATTTTTAGCTCACGATTACGGTTCTTTTCAAAAAGCGCGTCACGGTTTAGTTATATCAGTTGCTTCTCTGATTATTCTTGGTTTACCTTTGGGTTTGTCTTTAGAAACATTTTTAATTAAAGAACATACCCGTCGTCATATAGAATATTTACTTTATCGTCGAACTATTACCTTTTCCAATTCGGATATCAAAAGAATCGACGTACGGCGAGATGGAGAAAGATTTGTGGTAGACATTGAAGTAGCCGTACCAACCGAGTCCCTCAGTGCAAATCAAGTTCAGTTGGTACAAAAATTTCTAGAAGATAACTTGAAGGTGCCCCTAACTTTAAAGGTAAAGGTAATTCCCATTCAAGAATATACAGCTAGTTGAATTATGCAACGGATCGCGATCGCAACGAATCAACTTCAAAACGAACAAATAACCCTCACTTCACAACAGCAGCATTATTTATTTCGGGTATTGCGATTGCAAAAAGGCGATAAATTTATCGCTATGGATGGAATGGGTAAATGGTGGTTATCGCAGTTGACTGATAATGATGCAGAAATTTTACAGCAGTTAGTTGTAGAAACTGAGCTACCTATCGCTGTAACTTTGATCGTGGCTTTACCAAAGGGAAATGCCTTTGATGAAATTGTCCGTTGTTGTACTGAATTAGGAGTCACTTGCATCGCTCCAGTAATTAGCGATCGCACTTTACTAAAGCCCAGTTCCCAAAAGCTAGAACGTTGGCGAAGAATATCCCTTGAAGCCGCAGAACAATCGGAACGAACCAAGATACCCCAAATTCTAGAACCAATTCCTTTCGATCAAATTCTCCCATCATTTATCAATTTTGAAAAATACATCTGTGTTGCTCGTGGTAATTCCCCTCATTTACTTGAATGTTTAAATAATCAAGGAGAAATAAAAAATAGTTTTCCAGAAAAAAGTGTCGTTATTGCTACTGGTACAGAAGGCGGATGGACAAAGAAAGAAGTTGAGATCGCTTTGCAAAACGGCTTTAAAGAAGTTTCTTTAGGTCGTCGCATTCTACGTGCATTTACAGCACCAATT
>JBCBQE010000682.1:0-4171 GCA_039820385.1 Cyanobacteria bacterium J06635_10 | reverse complement strand
CTGTCATCTTTGAATCGCTCAATAACCATAAATAACATGGCATCTCCTTGTTTGATTTTTTATATTTTCTAACGATCGATATATTCAAGATTAAAATCCTCACTACAAGCCGATCAAAATTAATGAAACAGACTACTAGTGTTCTGTCCCATTAGTTTTGACGGGTTCGTTTTCTTTCAAACGTCGGGAGACGTAGCACTGCTACGTCTCTACATCCATCAAAATTAATGAAAAAGACTACTAGTGGTGCTTTTGATTAATTCCGATGGTTTGTAGAGATTGATACATAACGTCTCCCTACCTTTGGGAGAAAACTAACCAGTCAAAATTAATGAAACACTAGTACTGTGCCACATTAATTACGAATGGTTGGTTTATCCCCGAAACTGCACCAGAAGTAGCACTGCTACGTCTCTACAATCTGCCAGAATTTTTGAAATAAACTACTAGCCACCGCCTTAATTTTGCATCTACATAAATAATTTTTTTCTACCCTCTCCTAAGAGCCAAAATTTCATCTTTTTAGCGTATGAATACTGAAGATAAATAAAATAAATTAAACATAAAATAGTACGGAATAAGAAATCAGGTTTTGACGATCAAGTTTGCATCACCAAAGCGCCGCAATGATTCCCAACAAAAACAACCAACTTGTCCACCCATGCAAAAAATATCACCAACTAGCACGCCTTCTTTAAAAATAAATGTCTCACCTAAATTTACCGCTTGGCTAGCAGAGCAACAACTCAGCCTTGCTTTTACTACTTATCAAACTAATCGCCTCTTTTTCATTGGCAGTCAAACTAATGAAAGGCTCAAAATCCACGAAAGGCTGTTTGACAAGCCCATGGGATTATATGCAGCAGGGGAACAACTCTTTATGAGTACTCGCTATCAACTCTGGCAATTCGAGAATCTCCTAGAGCATGGAGAAAAATATGGAGAATGCGATCGCAGAGCGTATTAATTCCCCAACTGCGGAAATTATTTCTCTATTGGTGTTACCAGAGTATCGAAAACAAGGAATTGGTACAAAATTATTGTTTTATCTCGAACAAGAATTAATCAAACAAAATTGTCAGCAATTAACTCTGAGTTATCAAAGCACTTCTTTAACTCAAGCAGCTTTAGAACCAATGCTTAATAAATTACAGTGGCAAATTCCTCAAACAAACGGAGATTATCAACAAACCTTTAAATCAATCGCACCAATTATTCAACAGCAACAGATTTCTGCTGACGAGAAACTTATAGGAATGGCCACAACCGGGATATTTTTCTCGTAGGGTGCTCGTACACTGACTAATTTTTAACCCAATAATAAGACAATCACTGTACGGCACCAACCAGGATCTCATGACGACATACTTAACGGAGGTAAAGATAAGGATCGAGTTTACGGTGGTGAAGGAAACGATACCCTAGACGGTGGAAACGGAAACGACTTCCTCAAAGCTGGAACTGGAAATGACTCCCTTGATGGTGGTGACGGTAGAGACAGACTTTATGGTGGCGGAGGTGATGACACCATAAATGGTGGGGCTGGAAACGACTTCCTTAAAGGTGGTAACGGTAACGATACTTTAACTGGTGTTGATTTGACTACTTTCGGTGTCGGCGAAAAAGATGATCTCAGAGGAAATGCAGGAACTGATACTTTTGTTCTAGGTAACGAAAGCCGTGCATTTTATCACGATGACGACATTACAACTAAAGGTAAATCTGACTACGCTTACATTCTGGATTTTGAAACTGGCGACACCATTCAACTTTACGGCAGTGCCGAAGATTATACTCTTGATGTGTCTCGTAGAGGCACTAGTATCTACATGAATGACGATGGTGTTGGTGATTTAATTGCCAAAATCAAGGGAGTTAGTCTCGAGGATATGAGTTCTTTTATGTTTGTTGTTGAGGAAGCATGAGAAGGTAATAGTTGAATTTTTTTAACCTAAAGGTGAGGGAGGGGGAAGAGGGGGAAGAGGGGGAAGAGGGGGAGAAATTTGGCGTTGCTGAATTAAGCCACCCGCGCTTTGTAGTAAACGTGAAACTTATGTAGAGACGTAGCATTGCTACGTCTTTTTCAATGTGAAATCACGTTTTCATATTTTTATATGGCTAACGCCACGCTACGCTAACAGCAACGCCAGAAATTGTATAGGTAATCGATAAGCGATGGGGGGATTAGCTTCGGTAACTGGGTAATATACACGAATTCGATATCATAATGTACGTCACCTTGCTTTATCGTTTATGATTCATCCTCGATCCTTCATAATTGAGAAAATGCTGCTTTATTTATCTTCACTCTCCCAAAAAGCGAGCATGAGCAAATATTTGATTCCAATATTTGGTTAAAATAACTAAACTTAGGGGTGAGTGCAAAAAAGAATCTAAGGGGAGAATTACTAGTTCATGGCATTAATTGAAACTCGCACCGAACCGATGGTGCTGAACATGGGGCCGCACCATCCCTCAATGCACGGGGTTTTACGCTTAATTATGACCCTAGACGGTGAAGATGTGCTTGATTGCGAACCCGTTATCGGCTATCTACACCGGGGAATGGAAAAAATTGCCGAAAGCCGTACTAATGTAATGTACGTTCCCTACGTTAGCCGATGGGATTATGCAGCGGGGATGTTTAACGAAGCCGTTACCGTTAACGCACCGGAAAAATTAGCGGGTATTGAGGTTCCCAAACGCGCCAGCTACATTCGCGTCATTATGCTGGAATTAAACCGCATCGCCAACCACTTACTGTGGTGGGGCCCATTCCTCGCTGACGTAGGCGCACAAACTCCCTTTTTCTACCAATTCCGTGAAAGGGAGATGATTTACGACTTATGGGAAGCCGCTACTGGTTATCGCATGGTAAACAACAACTACTTCCGCATTGGTGGCGTGGCGGTTGATTTACCTTACGGTTGGGTAGATAAATGTATGGAATTCTGCGAATACTTCCTACCCAAAGTAGACGAATACGAACGCTTAGTTACCAAAAACCCCATCTTCCGTCGCCGCGTGGAAGGAATTGGCGTAATTACTCGCGAACAAGCGATAAACTGGGGATTATCTGGTCCCATGTTACGCGCTTCCGGAGTCAAATGGGATTTACGGAAAGTAGACCATTACGAATGTTACGACGATTTTGACTGGGATGTACAGTGGGAAACTGCTGGTGACTGCTTCGCTCGCTACGTGGTAAGAATGCGAGAAATGCGCGAATCGGTCAAAATCCTCAAACAAGCCCTCAAAGCGCTTCCTGGCGGCCCTTACGAGAACCTTGAAGCTAAGCGGATGCAGGAAGGTAAGAAGTCTAAATGGAATGACTTTGAATATCAATATATTGCTAAAAAAGTTGCTCCTACCTTTAAGATTCCCAATGGTGAAATCTATTCCCGCATCGAAAGTGGAAAAGGTGAATTAGGAATTTACTTAGTTGGACATAATAATGTCTTCCCTTGGCGTTGGAAAATCCGCGCAGCAGATTTCAATAACCTACAAATTTTGCCCGAATTATTAACAGGTGTAAAATTAGCAGATGTTGTTGTCATCTTGGGTAGTATTGATGTAATTATGGGTTCCGTTGACAGGTAAATCCATTTTGGATTTTAAATTTTAGATTTTGGATTTTTTTTCAGATAGATTTTGGATTGTGTTTGAAAATTCACAATCTGGAATCTTTTTTTAGTATATTAAGTCATTGAGAATTGGGCATTGGGCATTGGGAATTGGGCATTGGGAATTGGGAATTGAGCATTGGGTATCGTTATATGATGTCCAGCAAATCACCCATAAGATGTCCGCAGCGAGTGGAACAAAGTGAAACGACGCATATGTCCTATCGGACACGCTACGCGAACGCAATAATTTGGGATTGCGAAGTACAGCGAACAATGACAGTTATTTTGACGGACATCATATCAATTCAAAATCCAAAATCTAAAATCTAAAATCTAAAATCCTGTGATTTCTAAAGTTATATTCTTATTGTTTTTCCCTGCTTGTATGGGGATATTCAGACAAGTTATTTGGAGTTCAGAATTAACGCATAAATTATTAGCGTTTGGAACTTTTTTATTTTGTATAGAACAAGCCAATATGGCTAATCAAGATTTACAAAAAGTTGTTGATTTAAAAAAATATATTAAAGATAATCGTTTAGACG
>JBCBQE010000681.1:0-4191 GCA_039820385.1 Cyanobacteria bacterium J06635_10 | reverse complement strand
AATCTTGTACGCCACTTGCTTTATGCCGGCGGCAGTCGCTACAACGGTGCGTGTTCCTCCGTGCACGCCGCGCTGCCTTGGGAACCCGTCCACCGCAGTGGCTCACAAATGTGGGGTCAACACAGGAATTTAATAAATAATTTCAAACGCGGTCGGGCAGTCCGTGTAAGCTTGTGGACGTATCCAAACAGGGAAATTTGAATACTCGTATTTAGGTTTCTAGAGAGGACGGGTGAAGCAAGAATCCCCCAGCCTTTAGGCGTGGGGAATGTCAATTATATTGTTGGTAGAAGCACTAAATAATATCTATCAAAAAAGCTTTCCTATAAAAAATAGAAAAGCTTTCAACACAATAACATCTTGCGAAATCATTTAACACATTTAATGGGCCGGGAGAGACTCGAACTCTCACGCCTTGCGGCGGCAGATTTTGAGTCTGCTGCGTCTACCAATTTCGCCACCAGCCCTTGGGAGCAACTTCACTATTATACTCTATTTTTTGATTTTGCAACAACTTTTCATAATCTTTACTGCTTGCCCATCGGTCAATTTCTCTGGCACGTAGAACTGGTACTGGATGCGTTAATTGTGCAGTTCTTGCAGCTTTAACCATTTCTCCCAGTTCGTTGTTGCTAATCTCGTCATAAGCGCGGGCTTGTTCGATAAAAGCATCAAGGTTGAGTTGCGGCGCAATCGAAGGCGAACCACCTGCCAATTTCATCAACACCGACATTACCACTTTGGGATCTTGGGTTGCCAACAACGCAGCGCGATCGCAAGTAAATTCTGCGCAACGAACCCATTCCAAAAGTTGTGCTTGAATGGCTTGTGCTAAGAATGCACCAACGGTAGGTATGGTTGTTGCGGCCAATATCAATATATTGACTGGAGTTAAATAAACGCTATGATCGCACTTGAGATGTCCTAATTCATGAGCAATCACTGCCTGAGTTTCTTCAGGTGTGAGCATATCAATTAAGGAAGTGTGCAGTACCACAAAAGGCTGCTTACCTCGCATGGCAAAGGTGTAAGCATTGGGAGCAGGATGTTGTTTAATATAAAGTTGAGGAGTTTCAATATCGAGTATCTTACAGGCTTCGACTAAAAGTTTGTTTAACGCCGGTAGTTGTTTGTCGCTTACCAAAACGCTAGAGGCAATATTTTCTACATAAAAAACTTGTTCCGCCAATGGACCTAAAAGATTCCGTACCATCATATCTATACCTGGAATCTGCTTAAGTGCAGCAGTCGCCTCTTTATCTAGGGGATGACGGAAATAGTCTGCTTTAAGACCGATTAGTTGAGATTTTATAACTGAGGACATGGGGGTTGCAAGCTTTACAGAATGTTACTATGTTTTGGGACTAGTCGTACAACAAGTCCCTCAAAAATAGTATAGCTATAAGTAGGGTTATGGGGCAGCCAGCCAACTTGATGTTTCAACCACCTCTGATTAATATCGCGGTTTTATTTCTGGCGTTACACCTCATAAGTGTGAATCAAATTTAATAGATAACCGAAACCTCTGTAGTCAGGTTGAGGGTGTAAAGTATCAAAATCTAAATTCATAAACTGAGTAGGCAATGCCTTATTTCTTGGTTATACCTCCGTCGTCACTGACATTGCATAAAAATGCGGGGTGGATTAATTCCCTGTATAGTTTTTCCTCCCATCTCTAAAGAAACATGAGAGGAAAACTACTGGAGTATTTTAATGAGTATAAATTCAAAACAATTTACTCATTACCAGATCGATTAACTAACCAGAAACAGAAGCGCTACCATTGCTAGTAGTAGCAGAATTTTCTGCACCTAAATTTGATGCATCAGCTTCTGTGTCTTCTACACGTTCAATTTTTGCACCTAATTTCTGCAATTTTAAATCGAGTCTATCGTAACCACGATCTAAATAGTTTAATCCTCTAATTAGAGTTTCACCGCTTGCTGCCAAACCAGCTACTACCATCGCAGCAGCAGCTCGTAAGTCAGTACCTTCCACAGGTGCGCCGGAGAATGCTGATACTCCTTTAATAAAGGCAGAATTACCTTTAACACGAATATCTGCTCCCAAGCGATTCAATTCCGAAGCATGACGCAGACGATTTTCAAATACTTTTTCATTAATGATGCTATCGCCTTCTGCTAGTGCCAGCAAAGACATAAATGGCGCTTGCATATCGGTGGGAAAACCCGGATGAGGCATAGTATTAATATCTGTAGCCTTTAAAACTTCTGCCGGTTTGATACGTAAACAATTGGTGCCTTCTTCAATTACAGGTACTCCAATTTCCTCTAATTTAGCAATCACTGGCATTAAATGTTCTGGCATTACGGGTGATAATACCAATTCCGAACGAGTAATTGCTCCTGCAACTAAAAACGTTCCTGCCTCGATACGGTCAGGAATTACATTGTAATCAGTAGAATGTAATTGGGCAACGCCTTGAATCACAATTTTACTTGTTCCGGCTCCTTTGATTTTTGCACCCATCGAGATGCAGAAGTTAGCCAAATCTACTACTTCTGGTTCCTGCGCGGCATTTTCAATTACCGTTTCGCCGTCTGCCAAAGTCGCAGCCATCATTAGTGTTTCGGTGGCTCCGACGCTAGGTAAATCTAAGTAAATTTTGGCACCTTTCAAACGGCGACTGCCATCGGGGACGCGAGCATTACAAATACCATGTTCTATTTGAACTTCAGCTCCCATTGCTTGCAAACCCCGGACGTGAAGATCCACAGGTCTTGCTCCAATAGCACAACCACCAGGTAAAGGCATTTGTGCCTCTCCCAGTCTCGCGAGCAGGGGACCGATCGCAAAGAAGCTTGCTCTCAACTGAGTAACTAGCTCGTAAGGGGCTTTGGAGGTAGTAATTTCACTAGCGTTAATGTCTATAATATTTCCATTACGCTCTAGACGCATACCCAAAGCTGACAAAACCTCACCCATCCGCGATACATCTGCTAAGGACGGAACGTTGCGAATACGACAATCTCCCGAACACAGCAATGCTCCAGCCATCAAAACTAAAGCAGAATTTTTTGCTCCGCTAATGGTGACGTGACCATCTATTTTCCGTCCACCCCACACTTTTAAGACTGAGGAGTCTGCCGCTTGAGATGAATTTGTATCTGGTAAACCGTTAGAAGTATTAATAATTCTATCCTCCATATAGAAATTAATGGATTTTATAAAGGAAGGAAGTTGGTTTTGATTCTACAGTAAAGATTCCATTTGTCTACATATCCGCGATACATATACTCAGTAATCAGTATTCACCTCGAAGGTTGGGTTCATCAGTTACTTATCTTCCATTTTCTGTTGCCCATTTTTTCTTAAAGAAATTATTATCTTGACAAAATGAGCCAAATTAAGTCACAATCAGAAACTGTTAAGAAATTCGCGGAACTGGCGGAATTGGTAGACGCGCTAGATTCAGGTTCTAGTGCCCTAACAGGCTTCCGGGTTCAAGTCCCGGGTTCCGCATATACTCAGGGAGAACCTTATTTTTATCTAAAATTTCTAATCTCTAACAGTTGCGATCGCGTCGGCAACCATATCGGAACACTGTCGGGAAAATCTAAAATCGTGCTGACAAGTTTACAAAATCCTCTAATAAAAAAAATTCGCAAGCTCCACTCTACCAAAGAAAGGCATAAACAGGAATTATTTTTGTTGGAGGGGACGCATTTGTTGCAAGAAGCTTGCACGCTAGATTACCCCCTCAATATGGTATTTTGTACCTTACACTGGCTTGCAGCCCATGAAAAGCTCTGGCAACTAGCTGTATCCAAGTGCGATCGTGCCGAAGTTGTCAGCGAGGATGTACTCAAAGCTTTAGCTACCACGGTACAGCCAGATGGTGTAGTAGCGACGGCAAAACGAGGTTATCGTCTGGCTAAAGTACCATTTAGGGGCTTGCAAATAGCTTTGGAAACGGTGCAAGACCCTGGTAACCTAGGAACTATTATTCGTACTGCTGCTGCTGCTGGCGCATCGGGTTTGTGGTTAAGTAAGGATAGTGTGGATTTAGATAATCCAAAGGTACTGCGTGCTACTGCTGGGCAATGGTTTCGCTTACCGATGCAGGTGAGCGAGGATTTGAAAGCCATAGCGATTGAGGCGAATCTTGCGGGCATGCAAGTAGTTGCTACTTTACCAAGCGCAAATTTAACTTATTGGCAGGTAAACTGG
>JBCBQE010000680.1:0-4215 GCA_039820385.1 Cyanobacteria bacterium J06635_10 | reverse complement strand
CAAGTTTGCTAGTATTAACGAAATTTGTACCTACGGTTCGTACATTTTGGCAATATCCACAATACCCTTCATCATCAATGTTATTTGGAGTTGGAGGGCTGGGAAAAAAGCAGGTAACAATCCTTGGGATTCTTTGACATTGGAGTGGATGACTACTTCACCACCAGCCATAGAAAACTTCGAGGCACACCCATTCCTACTTGTTGAACCTTACGAATACGGAACGGAAAGAGCGAAACAAGTTGTAGCTTTATCCCATACCGATAAACCTTTCACCAATTCTAAATCCCCTGCGCCATCTAGCGATCCCGATGGATCATCTCCGGCGATCGCTACTGAAGCTCAGGGATAATTTGAATTAATTAATTACTGATGAAGGATGAAGTATTAATTTGCTTCATCCTTAATCTAAAAAACCGTAAAAACCACAATTTGCAATAATTTATCCTTAATTTAAGATTTATGCAAAGTCCAGCAATCGATCCAGCGAAAACCGAACAAAATCACCATCATGCAGCTACCGTAGAAGCACAGCACGCCGAACATCCAGATCATCGTCTCTTTGGATTAGTTGTATTCCTGATCGCTGAAGGAATGATTTTTTTAGGTATGTTTGGTGCCTACTTTGCTTTCCGTTCTACTTTACCGGAATGGCCCCCCGCAGGAACTCCAGAGTTAGAATTGTTACTCCCGGGTATCAACACAATAATTCTAATTTCTAGTAGTTTTGTAATTCACAATGCCGATACCGCCATCAAAAAGAACAACGTGCGGGGTATGCAAATTTGGTTTGCAATCACCGCGGTTATGGGAATTATTTTCCTGTGCGGCCAAATTTACGAATACAAACATCTGGAATTCGGTTTAACAACAAATTTGTTCGCTAGTGCATTTTACGTGTTGACTGGTTTCCACGGATTGCACGTTACCATCGGCGTTTTCGCAATATTAGCCGTTTTATGGCGATCGCTTAAAAAGAATCACTACAGCAGCGAACATCACTTTGGTATCGAAGCTGCTGAATTATATTGGCACTTTGTTGATGTGATTTGGATTGTGCTTTTCGGGATTCTTTATCTACTTTAAGTGTTTGTTTTTAATTTACATATTTGATTCTTAACCCCCAAATTGGGGGTTTTTTATTTGATGAAACGAATGTCGCGTTTTGAAAACTTGCAGAAATTTATACTTCATCAATAGCCTCTCAAGACTATAAAATCTTATTAAGCTTTATTATTTTTCGTTCCAAAAACTTTCTTTAATGGACTTTTAAATCGTAAAATTCTATAGGCACAAGATTATCCGAAAAATGGCTTTAAAAATTATCCAAAGTTTTGACAGTAATTTCACTTTAGAAGCAGAAGCTAAAGCAACTTTATTTGAATTATTGACCAGCGAACTATTTGTCAAACAACTTTGTCAAAATTTGCAGTGCGAAAGAGTAGAATTTACAGAATTACTATTTCAGCCAGTTCCTTACAGTACTGCTACACCAAAAGGAATGCCAGCGGAATTTGAGGAATACCATAATTCAGTTGATTACGCAATTATAAACGTACCGCCGAATTTTATGTTTAAAGCCAAAATTTTTAAACCAAGTCGTTTATGTGCAATTTATCGCAAAATTTCGATTTGATGTTTGTTAGTTGATAGTCGTTAGTTGATAGTTGTTCTGGACTATTAAATAGTTATTGATAATTGTTAATTGATAATTGATAATTGATAATTGTTAATTGTTAATTGATAATTGTTCATTGTTCATTGTTAATTGTTCATTGATTATGGCTACAGAAACAAATATTCCTTCTTTAACAACTTTAGAATATATTCCTTATATTAATGATAAGGGTGAATTACCCGAACAATATCAAAGAAAAATCGGAGTTTACGCAATATTTGATCGAGATAAAAATCTGCAATTTGTTGGTTATTCTCGCGATGTTTTTCTCAGCCTCAGACAGCACTTAGTAAGAAAACCGCAATATTGTTATTGGGTAAAAGTGGAAACTATTGAACGCCCAAGCCGTAAAATTTTAGAAGAAATCGAGCAAGCCTGGATCGCGGAAAATGGTAGCTTACCTATAGGGAATGGAGAAAATAAAGAGCAATGGGTTTCTCCAATCGATGCAAAAGCTTTAATTACTGCTGAAGAACAAGCTAATTATGATAATCCAGTCCATGATGAAATGGCGAAGATTAAAATTATCAAAAATGTAGCACGACGAGTTGAAGCTGATATTTTAAAACAGTTAGAAGCGCGGGGCTTACAAATGCAGGTTCGGTTTAATCCAAAGTTGAAAGAATCAGGTTTATTAGATTTGAAATCTTAAAATATTGATTGAAAATTATTTTTAGCAGAGTAGAAGGATGGATCGAATCAAAACCGTGCCTCTTGGGGAACTGGTAATCCAGAAAACATTGTTCGTTACTTTAAGGAAACTTCAATTTTTGAGGATTTGGCATTCCAAGCAAAGTTTGAAGGAATAGATGGCGTACGCGAATTTGCAAAGTTGACGGGTACCCTAGATAATTTTTTTAGGAGAAAAAAATTATCTAGGGAGCCCTTGACCTATAATGGAGTGCCGGATTTTAAAGTAGAACCTACTCGCATACTAGTTCAAGGCTCATCAGCCGCTGCAGCTTGGTTAATGGATCTCCCAAACCTACCAGCCACGGGAAATCGCTTTGAAGTACGTGCAAGTTCAATAATTCTTGTCGAAGAAGATAAAATCCTTGAGATAGTGGACTATTGGAATCCTATATCGTTTAAAGGCGCGGTTGGATTAGCTTGAGCCCAAAGTAAAAAAGCAGGGATAATTACTCATGCAAAATAAATTAAATATTTCGTTTGGGGAGCGAATAGGGAATAAGGAAGTTTTATATAACTCACGAGTAATTCATACTTTGATTGAGCAACGCCAAAATTGTGATTTATTTTTTTAAGCTTATTTCTTATAAAACTGTATAATAATATGATTAAAACCAGTTCTTCCTTACCCCATAAAATAATCGGTGTCGCTGTAATTTGGAACAATTTTGAAGAGATTTTAATCGATCGCCGTCGTCAAGAAGGAGCTATGGGTGGTTTGTGGGAGTTTCCTGGTGGGAAAATAGAACCAGGTGAAACCATTGAAGAATGTATAAAACGAGAAATTGATGAAGAATTAGCAATAGATATTGAAGTTGGAGAGCATCTGATTACTATTGAACACGATTATACGGATTTACGCGTGACTCTTACCGTACATGAATGTCGCCATGTTCAAGGCATTCCCAAGCCCTTAGAATGTGATGAAATTCGCTGGGTAAAGCTAGAAGAATTAGAACAATTTAATTTTCCTGCTGCCAACTTCCAAATTATTGCAGCTTTACGACAAAATAAGCTACCGCAAACAGTTGATAAATGAATTGTAACAAGTACTTGTGCCTTTGCTAATTTAAAATTTCTTTTAGGCAACAAATAGGGAACAGGGAGTTTGTAACGGTTGTATAATCCAGGTAATTATATAAATAATTTTGCTTTACTACTAATCAAGTCCGGCTAATTACTTACTATATAACCTAGAACTGCACCACTAATGCTTATCAAGCAGAGTAAACTGGCAGTATAAAGTGAAACCATGCTCCACCGTTAGGTGCGGTATCAACCCAGATTTGACCGTAGTGAGCTTGGATGATGCGCTTACATAAACTTAAGCCAATACCATAACCATCTTTTGCTCGATCTCGTTCTAAACGATAGTGGTTTTCAAAAATGCGATCGCGATTTTCTTCGGGAATACCGAGGCCGCTATCGCCGATGCTAAGTTCCACTTTTTGGCTGGTACGATGCAAGCCAGAGATAGTAATTATACCGTCTTCAGGAGTATACTTTATTGCATTTTCTATTAGATTTGTAAGTACTTGGCGTATGCGTTGGGGATCGGCACAAACGTATGGTAAGTCTTGGGGAATATCTTGTTCTATTGTTAGGGATTTAGCTTTATAAGATTCGCTTAATTCTTGGAGTACTTCCAGACAAAGATTACGGATTGCGATTTTTTGAGGGGATATGGGAATTTTTGTATCTTTACCGCGCCCTACCTGCAAAAGATCGGCAATCATTTTTTCAATTACCTTAGTTTGATTGCGGGCGTGATTGAGCATATTGCTGATTAATGTTGGTGTTAATCGCCTAAATTCACCTGTTTGAGAGTTGTAATTAGATTTTAAAGT
>JBCBQE010000679.1:0-4221 GCA_039820385.1 Cyanobacteria bacterium J06635_10 | reverse complement strand
CAGAAAGAAAAAATTTATAGCCACAATGTCACTTTGAATCCAGAGGGAAAAAGTGACATTGTGGCTATAAATTTTTTCTTTCTGAAGTTTTCGTAAATCTAATTCCTTGACTAATTTGCCATTAATGTTCCATAATCTAATTCTTGTATTCTGATAATTTCCATCTGTTTCATAAGTGGAAATATATTTACCATCAAAACTCAATCTGAAGCTTCTAACAACTCTATCGTGACTTAATTTGGCGATTTGCTTTCCAGAATCAATATTCCACACACTGACAGTTCGTTCATTTGATTTATTAATTAAAAGCTTTCCATCGGCGCTAAAAGTAATATTAGACCAATAGTCTTCAGTATTGATAAATATCCGAAGCTGTTTTCTTGTAGAAATATTCCATACAATTAACTTTTTGTCATCAGTTCCAGTCGCAATATATTGCCCATCCGGACTAAACTTAGCATTAGAAACTCTACCCTTATGCCATAAAACCCCTTGTTCAACTCCTTGCAAATTCCACAAACGAACCGTAGCATCACCAGAAGCAGTGGCAATCAACTGACCATCTGGGCTAAAACTAACGCTTTCAACTATTCCTTGATGAGCTAAAATTACTGGTTTATCTTTACCTGAAATATCCCTTACAATCACAGTTTTATTATCTAATATTGCAGCAATATACTGACTGTCGGGACTAAAATAAATCTTCTTAACGCGAGCTTGATATTCAAATTCTTTAATTTGTTTTTGCGAAGAAATATCCCATATCTGAACTAGATTAGCAGGTTTGCTTCCATAAGCCAAAGTAGTAGCTAAAAACCTTCCATCTGGACTAAAGCTTGTATTACCAATACCTCCTTTCTGTGAAAAAGTTGCGAGGTATTTACCAGAAGTATTCCACAAATTGACAATGCCATAATAATTAAATCTTGGCGTACCACTCAGCGTTGCAGTTCCATCGCCGTTATCTTTTAAATTCAACCAGTCGGGTTTCTTCAAAGATGTGATTTTTATCTTGTCGCGATCGCTATCTCTACAAGTAGCAATATTATACTTATATTCCCGATTGACTATTGCATTTTCAACCGGCTGACTTATGATATTAGGACACCTTCGATCCATCCACGAATTCACCAGGAATACAATTATTCCCGTAGCTAAAGTTAAGCTACTACCTAACACCAAATAGCTAGTCAAATCGGGAATTTTAAATAATTTTTGAGTCCATTTCTGAGTTGTTATTTTTTCAGAGCTTTGATTAGTTTCTTCTATCATCGAAGACTTTGCTGCAAAAACAAAAGCACCCTCAGCGATCGTACGCTCAAAATGATAGTCAAATAACAGCTTTTCTTCCGATGTTTTAACCCATAAAGTACAACATAAATTTGCTAAAGCGACTTTATCTTCTATCCCGAAACCTGCTTGTAGCGCACGTAAAACTAACTTATACTCATCTACACCAAGAGGTAAGCCAGCCTCCCGCAGCCGATTAAAAAGTTCTAAAAGTGGTAATTCATATTCCATCACTTAGTATTTGTAACTTACGTAAGTAGGTTGGTATAACAAAGTACAAAATACCACCTCACCCTGCCTCCGGCTTCCCTCTCCTTAGTAAGGAGAGGGATTGAGGGTGAGGTTTGATATTTCATTTACTCAAATAACGACGATGGTCATCCCAGCTTTTAAGTAATACACTGACGAAGGGAAGTTTTCCATTAAGTTGTGCTAACACTTCATCTTCAGGATGACGACGTAAAACTTTAAACCAATCAATTAGTTCGCTTGTACTTACCTTTTTACGCGCTCCTCCTCTATCCATTTCTTCCCGTAATTGCTGAAAACGCTCTACTACTGTCTCAACTAAAACTGATGATGGTTCCGATTCGGGGTTAGAAAATATAGCATGAATAATACTTTTTAAACGTTCTGGTTCGGGAAACTTAACATAGTGAAATAAGCACCGACGTAAAAATGCATCGGGTAAATCTTTCTCATCATTACTAGTAATAAAAATAATTGGTGAAGCTTCTGCTTGTATCTCCTGCCCTGTTTCCTCAACAGTAAATCGCAATTCGTCTAATTCCTGCAGTAAATCATTGGGAAAATCAATATCAGCTTTATCGATTTCGTCAATTAATACTACAGTTCGCTTATCCTTCTGGAATGCTCGCCCTAATGGTCCCCATTGTACATAACTAGCTGGATTATTAATACGTTCAATATCATTATCCTTTAACAAACGTCCAGCAGCAGCCAACTGAGCATCCCGTAATCGACTTACAGTGTCGTAAATATATAATCCATCTCTGGCTCTACTAGTGGACTTTACACACCAATTTTCAAAGGGTAAACTTAACTCATATGCCACAGCATGGGCTAACTGTGTTTTACCACAACCCGGCTCCCCCTTAAGTAATAAAGGCCTTTCTAAAAATATTGCCAGATTAACCGCTTCAATTAAATCTCGATCTGGGAGATAAGGATATAATAAACGCCCATTGCGCCTTTCTCCCGGCAGGGGTTGAACTTCACCCGTGTATTCCAAAGGCTTTTGAGGCTCCTTGATTACAACTTCAACCATTTTTTTGTCTCCTCCAGCCAATCGCGATCGCAAAGACTACAAATCTCCTCAAAAACATATTCTGGCGTACCACCTTCACAATTTTCTAAAATACTTTCAACTGTACGATCGATTTCGTTAATAACCTCCAGTGGCAGTACATCAACCGCATTGACAAACCAGCCACTAAGTATAGTCTCGGTAAATTTATTTAATATTGGTAATTTTATCGGCTTTTGAGGATTCCAATCTACGGTATAAGCTTCCGTAAAATCAATATTTTTAGTACACATACGCCCTGTGCGATCGATCAGAAACATTAATAATTGCGAATCCCTCCGACAATTAGTAGTTTTTCTCACTAACGGCTGCCAAAATTCATCAATTAAAGTAGCTAAATAACCCCGAGGCATATATTCAATATCATTGAAAATCAGAATAACATTCTGGGTTTGCAACCAATTACACACATAGTCAGCAATTTCAACCCCCGATAGAGATAAATCTGTTCGATCTAAACCAACACGCTCAGCAACTTCGCGCCATAGGGCACTAACGTCATTACTACGCCCTAATCGTTTGAGAGGAAAACGGATTATTTTGTCAGTGACAAGATTACATGTCTTCTGTGCCAATCGGTTGAGCAACCATCGCTGCCCGTGATGGCGCGAGCCCTGAATAACAAAAGCTGCGGTTGCTCCACTTTCAGAGAATTGTCGGAAAAAAATAGATTGCTTTTGGTAATCTAGTTTGAGTAATGTACGATACAACTCATCATCAATAGTAATTTCATGAAAACTTTGCGATACCTGTAAACCTTGGCATTCATTCCCAACCCCGGCGCTTTGAACACCCGAAATTGCTATAGCTTTGTCAACTTCAGCTAAATCTTTCTTTGCCTCCTCTAGCCGTTGATATTCATCTTCAATTGACATATCGATGATTGCAAGGGCATTAGGATCGATTGCCGTTACCCTTGAAGTTCTTAAATTGAGGATTTTACGGTCTAATAAATTAATAAGTGTATTTAGTTGCTTATGATGATTGTATAATTGTTCGCCCGAAGACATCAGTAAGTTCCTTATGACTTAAATATTCGGCTGATTGGTGGTTATTTCACGCAATTGCGCCATAACATATGTATATTTCCTTAAGCTACAATCCCAACATCAGCTTTTCAGAACAGTTTTCTGTTACAAACGTAACTAAAACCCCAAATCAGCCGCAGTAAATATAGCGCTTTTCGGTTGGGAACACCCCTCTCCTTGATAAGGAGAGGGGAAGGGGGTGAGGTTTATTGTGCATCCAACTAAAATCCGCTATATAGGCGATACAATGCAGTTCAAGATATTCTCTGAGTAAAATTTTTATTCCCTTGTAAACGCTAAATATTAATTTTTGGTATTAAATACAATAAGTAGTAACTTTTCATTCTTCAAAATGTAACTAATACTAACTTTTAAAATTGTTTCTTAGATAACGTTTTCATTTTTATACTTCCCATGTCAAACCAAAATTCATCCAACCAAAAACCCCAAACCCCCGATAAATTTGAATTAGAATTACTCAAACAAGAATATTTTTTTATACAAAATACCATAGAAGACTATAACAAACAAATATGGGCAATTAAAGCCTTAGGAATCGCAGGAACAATTTTAAAA
>JBCBQE010000678.1:0-4227 GCA_039820385.1 Cyanobacteria bacterium J06635_10 | reverse complement strand
TTTTATATTAATTATTCAAAAAAAGGTACATTATCGTAAGAATAACGCACCTGATGAGATATTTATTTAATTAACTAGCTTGATTCTCTGCTTCTTTATCCAAAGGAATAAAAAATATAGTCGCCATACCAGGAATAGTTAATAAAAATACCAAGATAAAAAATTCTGGATATCCAACTGATTCTTGAATTGCACCGCTAATTGCACCGGGAAGCATCAAACCTAAAGCCATTAATCCTGTAGATATAGCAAAGTGAGAAGTTTTATATTCCCCTTTACAAATGTACATTAAATACACCGTGAAAGCTGTAAATCCCAAACCGTAACCAAATTGTTCTAAGGAAACTAAAGGATAAACTAATTCTATGGGTGGCTTAGCATAACCCATGTAAACATAAAATAAATCGGGTAAATTCAACGCTAAAGCCATTGGTAGCAAACATTTTTTTAACCCATATTTAGCAATTACCAATCCGCCTAAAATACCGCCACTAATTAGAGAAATTACACCAAAAGTTCCGTATACTAAACCATATTCTGATGTAGTTAAACCCAAACCACCCGCACCTGTTTCATCTAATAAAAATAAAGTGGCTATTTTCACTAACATTGCCTCACCTAATCTATAGAGTAAGATAAATGCTAAAATTGCAAAAATACCGCGTTGGGCAAAATACGAACGAATAACTCTTATAAATGGAATATCATTTCTTGTCGCTTCAGACTCTCTTCTCTCTCTTCCCTCTGGTTGTGGCAAAGTAAAAAGATGAAATACAAATAATATGGCAAAAATTAACGATGCGAAACCAAGAGTAATACTCCAACTTAAGGGAATATTTTCAGTAGACTTTTCTAAACTTCCTGCTAAATAGACTAAAAACCCCGTACTAAAGATAATTGCCAATCGATAGCATAGAGTACGAATTCCAACAAAAAAAGCTTGCTTTTCTTGACTTAATGCCAACATATAAAAACCATCTGTGGCAATATCATAAGTTGCAGAAATAAATGCTCCAACTAATAGTATGGCTAAGGAAAGGGAAAAGAAATTCTCTGTAGGTAATTGAAAAGATAAAGCTAACATCCCCAAACATAAGCACATGGCAAATTGCATGGTAAGCAGCCATTTTCTTTTTGTAGAATAAATATCAACCGCCGGGCCCCAAAACATTTTGACAACCCAAGGAAGATTAATTATACTCGTCCAAAATGCGATTTGAGCATTATCAATTCCTAAATTCTTATAAATACAACCGACACCGCATTAATAATCATATACGGCATCCCTTCAGCAAAATAAAGGCTGGGAACGAAAGCCCAAGGCGAAATAGATTTACTTTTCGGTTTATCAGTTTGAATTGTCATATTTGCAATTAACTAATTTTTATTACTATGTGTAAATAGACCACTTTAAGATGTAACTTCCAAAGACGTAAACCTGTAGTATCTTGTTGCCATAAATTGAAATAGAACAGGTCGAATCTACATTACAAAACCTCTATACTGCCACAAAAATCAGATAATTTTTGTAAATTTATTACCACCAATTACTTAGATATTGATGGTATTCATTGCATAATTGTATTTTCAAGTCAATATTTCTTTATACATCTACAAACAGTGAACAGTGAACAGTGAACAGTGAACAGTGAACAGTGAACAGTGAAAAGTGGACAGTGAACAGTGAACAGTGAACAATATACTTTTTTCCCTTGTCTCCCCGTCTCCCCATTCAACCACAAACACTGAATTAGATTTTTGATGATTTAGTCAAGATAAAGGCAAGGTTGTGGCAAAATTTATTAGAGTTTATAGAGTCCTCCGAATATTAGAACTTTCCCAGCATGACTACTAACCTTCCGAGTCTTTACGATCCTTTTTCCACAGAAGCTAAATGGCAGAAGTTTTGGGAAGAGAAACTTTTGTACAAAGCCGATCCTAACCGCGATGGCGAATCTTACTCTATTATGATTCCGCCGCCTAATGTTACCGGGAAACTGCACATGGGGCACGCTTTTGACAATACTTTGATTGATTGTCTCGTGCGCTATCACCGCATGAAGGGATGTAACGCTTTGTATCTTCCTGGAACAGATCACGCTAGTATTGCGGTACAAACAATTCTCGAAAAGCAACTTAAAGAAGAAGGTAAGACTCGCTATGATGTAGGGCGCGAGAAATTTTTGGAACGTGCTTGGGAGTGGAAAGCCGAATCTGGAGGTACAATCGTCAATCAATTGCGGCGTTTGGGCGTGTCGGTGGATTGGACGCGAGAACGCTTTACAATGGATGAAGGTTTATCGAAAGCTGTTCTGGAAGCTTTTGTCCGTCTTTATGATGAAGGAAAAATTTATAGGGGAAATTACTTAGTAAACTGGTGCCCTGCTTCTCAATCAGCAGTTTCCGATTTGGAAGTTGACCAAAAGGAAGTTGACGGTAAACTTTGGCATTTCCGCTATCCCCTAACCGACGGTTCCGGTTATGTGGAAGTAGCCACAACTCGTCCAGAAACCATGCTGGGAGATACTGGAGTAGCTGTTAACCCCAGTGACGATCGCTATAAAGATTTCATTGGTAAGACTTTGACTTTACCAATTATGAATCGGGAAATTCCTATCATTGCTGATGAATTGGTAGATCCTACCTTCGGTACTGGTTGTGTAAAAGTTACACCCGCTCACGATCTTAATGACTTTGAAATGGGTAAACGTCACGATCTGCCCTTTATCAATATTATGAATAAAGACGGCACGATGAATGAAAATGCCGGAGAATTTCAAGGACAAGATCGTTTTGTTGCTAGGAAGAATGTAGTAGCGCGATTAGAAGCAGATGGGGTTTTAGTCAAAATTGAGGATTACAAGCATACCGTTCCCTACAGCGAACGTGGTAAAGTTCCTGTAGAACCCTTGCTTTCAACTCAATGGTTCGTAAAAATTCGTCCCATGGCTGATAAAGCTTTAGAATTTCTCGATCAAAAGCGATCGCCAGAATTTTATCCAGAGCGGTGGAAAAAGGTTTACCGCGATTGGTTGGTTAAGTTGAAAGATTGGTGTATTTCCCGTCAGCTATGGTGGGGACATCAAATTCCCGCTTGGTATGCCGTTAGCGAAACCAATGGTGAAATTACCGATAATACACCGTTTGTTGTAGCGAAAAGTGAAGCAGAAGCATTAGAAAAAGCTCAAGCGCAATTTGGCGAAAACGTTGAATTAGAAAGAGATGGAGATGTATTAGATACCTGGTTTTCTTCTGGATTGTGGCCATTTTCGACCTTAGGTTGGCCAGAAGAAACAGATGATTTAAAGAAATATTATCCTACCAGCGTTTTGATCACGGGCTTTGATATTATCTTTTTCTGGGTAGCAAGAATGACCATGATGGCTGGTCAATTTACCGGAGAAATGCCATTTAAAGACGTTTACATCCACGGTTTAGTACTGGATGAAAACGGTAAAAAAATGTCCAAATCTAAGGGAAATGGTATCGATCCGTTAATATTAATTGATAAATACGGTACCGACGCTGTACGCTACACCTTAGTTAAAGAAGTGATCGGTGTCGGACAAGATATCCGTTTCGATTACAACCGTAAAACCGATGAATCTCCTTCGGTAGAAGCATCCCGTAACTTTGCAAATAAATTGTGGAATGCAGCACGATTTGTGATGATGAATTTAGACGGGCAAACACCCCAGCAATTGGGAGTACCCGCAGCAACAGAATTAAGCGATAAATGGATTTTGTCGCGCTACCACCAAGTTGTCCAAGAAACTAACAATTACATGGACAAATATGGCATGGGAGAAGCTGCCAAGGGACTGTATGAATTCATCTGGGGTGATTTTTGCGACTGGTATATCGAACTAGTAAAATCTCGCTTACAAGAAGATGCAGAAGCCACATCGCGGAAAGTAGCGCAACAAACTTTAGCTTATGTATTAGAAGGGATTTTAAAACTTTTGAGTCCCTTTATGCCTCATATTACCGAAGAAATTTGGCATACCCTGACTCAACAAGCAGCAGATTCCACTCAAAGTTTATCACTGCAAACCTATCCCCAAGCAGATACACAATTAATTGATTCCGAATTAGAATCAGAATTTGAATTATTAATTGGTACAATTCGCACAATTCGTAACCTACGAGCAGAAGCAGACGTTAAACCTTCTGTTAAAGTCACCGTAAATTTGTCGTTCTTTTACGCTTTCACTTTGCAAATTTACG
>JBCBQE010000677.1:0-4231 GCA_039820385.1 Cyanobacteria bacterium J06635_10 | reverse complement strand
CTCGCGTCCAATTTTGGACGCGAGTAGTAATCCAGTTCCCAAATGCTGCCCATTGTATGCTGTAATGATTTAGCTACTTAATATATATTTTTATGATACGAGTCTATGGGCAACTGTTGAACGGCGATGTTCGCTTATAACTCGATTTAAAATTAGTTAAAATCAGTAATTAGGGATTTTATATATCATATAATACTATCTTATTTATTTTTTGTGGTAAATACTTAGGATAATTGACTATACTAAAAATATTATGTTATATAAATATTTACTTTTTTTTGGGAACTCTAAATAGTAAAGGATACCCCCATAGAGATGTGAAGTGATGCTTTCTGATAGCGCCAATCAATTTTTCGATTTAACTACCGTTATAAAAGCCTCAATTGCGATACAGAGTGAAATTAATTTAGAAAATTTACCTGAGGTGGTGCTACGTATTATTTTAGAAAATTCTGGCGCTCAAAAAGGTTGTTTGATTCTAAAAAAATATAACCAATTTTTTATCGAGGCAGTTGAAAATAGAGAAAATCGGAATCGAGTCAAATTCCAAGGGATGCAACTCGCAGAATACTCGGATATACCTCAACAGATAATCAATCACACCATCGACAATCAGCAAATTTTGATCGTTGAGAATGCAATAGATTCTATTTACAACAAAGATACTTACATTGAGAAACATCAATGCAAATCTATTTTATGCCTTCCGATTATTTTCCACAATAAATTAATTGGTATTATTTATTTAGAAAATAATCTGGAAATAAATGCATTTGAATTTGAAAGATTAGAACTAATTAAGATACTTGTTTCTCAAGCTGCTATTGCAATCAAAAATGCTCGATTGTTTGCTAGCGAACAAGAAAAAACACGAATTCTGGAATTTAGAAGCGAAATTGATTCAAGTCTCGCCAGAAATCACGATTTAAGACAAATGCTGCAACAATGTGTGGAAATCATTGAATCTCGTTTAGACGTAGCATTTGTAAGAATTTGGACTTGCGATCGCGAAAAGAAACTATTGAGATTGCAAGCCAGCGCTGGCATGTATAAACATATTAATGGCGCTCATAGTCGCATACCTGTAGGTAAATTTAAAATTGGCTTAATTGCTCAACAGCGTCAACCTCACATTACTAACTCAGTTAAAACTGATGCCAGAGTTAGCAATAAAGAATGGGCTATTCGTGAAGGAATGGTAGGTTTTGCTGGATATCCTTTGATTGCCGATTCGGAATTGATGGGTGTTGTGGCGATGTTTTCCAAGCAGCCAATAAATCAAAATATCCTTGATGTCTTAAGTTTCATCGCAGGAGAAATTGCTATTGCTATTAAACGTAAAAGCACGGAAGAGGCTTTACAACAAAAGGAAGAACAATACCGCAGCATTTTTGAAACTGTAAATGATGGACTTGCAATATTTGATTTAGAAACCGGTAAACCTGTTGCTGTAAATCCGACATTATGTCAAATGTATGGTTATTCCAGTGAGGAATTCCTGAATTTAAATGCCTCAGAATACATTCATCAAGATTTTCTTCATCTATTTGGTGAATTTGTTGAAACCGTTATAAATGGTAAGGAATTTTATTGTCAAGCTGTTGTTATTCGTAAAAATGGTACCCTATTTGATGTTGAGGTAAAAGCCACATCTTATATTTACAATGGTAAACCTCATGCATTGTCAATTTCACGAGATATTAGCGAACGCAAACAAGCTGAAAAAATATTACAACAGCGCACCCAAGAATTAGAAAAAACTTTAGTTAAATTACAATCAACTCAATCGCAACTTATACAAACTGAAAAAATTTCTCAACTTGGACAACTTGTTGCTGGTGTGGCACATGAAGTAAATAATCCTGTTGGTTTCATCTCTGGTAATTTATCTCACGCCAAAGAGTATATAGAAGACTTAGTTAATCTCATCAATTTATATCAACAAGAATTACCTGAGCCTGGAAGTGCGATTGAAGAAGAAATCGAAGCAATCGACTTAGAATACTTACTCGAAGATTTGCCTAAAATGATTTCTTCGATGAAACTGGGTATCGATCGTATCAAGGATATCATGCTTTCTTTACGCAATTATTCCCGTACTAGTTATGACGAAAAAAAAGCCGTTAATTTACATGAGGGTATTGATACTACTTTAATGATTTTATCTCATCGCCTCAAAGTTAAACCCGAATCTCCGGCAATTAAAATTGTCAAAAATTATGCCACCCTACCTCTAGTTAAATGCGATCGCGGTCAAATTAATCAAGTATTTATGAATTTAATTTCTAATGCTATTGATGCCTTAGAAGAATCAAACCGAAGTAAAAGCTATGCAGAAATTAATCAAAACCCCAATATCATTACGATTACTACTGCAACCGATGATAACTGTGTAACTATAACGATCGAAGACAACGGAATGGGAATTCCTACACAAGCAAAACAAAAATTATTTGATGCTTTCTTCACCACTAAGGCGGAAGGGAAAGGTACTGGTTTGGGACTATCAATTAGTTATCAAATTATCACAGAAAAGCATGGTGGAACTTTGGAGTGTTTCTCAACTGTCTCGGATGGCACTAAATTTGTGATTCGGATTCCGCTTTAATCTTCTAATGATTGGGTATTCATTATTGAGCAATCTTTGTCCTTAGGTTAGGGATTTTTAATTCTCTTTGACACCAACCGTGCAAAGTCACATACTAACGGTAAAATAATCGTTATTTGCGAAGAATAAAAAACTCACTACAATGATCAATTCTACACTTGAGCGTGCATTTACCAATCGCTGCGTACTAAAAGTCATCAGCGGCTTGAATAACTTCGATCGTAATCGCGTTGCTGCAACCGTGAAAGCAGCACACCACGGTGGCGCAACTTTTCTCGATATCGCCGCAGATGCCGATTTGGTGAAAATGGCGAAGCAGTTGACTAATTTGCCAATTTGTGTATCAGCAGTTGAACCGGAAAAATTCCTTAAAGCTGTTGCCGCTGGTGCTGACTTAATCGAAATAGGTAACTTTGATTCTTTCTACACTCAAGGAATAAGATTTGAAGCTGAAGAAGTTTTAGCTCTGACAAAACAAACCCGTGCCTTGCTTCCTCGAATTACCCTTTCTGTTACCGTTCCTCATATCCTTACATTAGACCAACAAGTACAGTTAGCAGAGGAATTAGTCAAAGCGGGTGCAGATATTATTCAAACAGAAGGCGGTACCAGCAGCAAACCCCAAAATGCAGGTACTTTGGGATTAATTGAAAAAGCTGCTCCCACCTTAGCAGCAGCTTACGAAATTTCTCGCAACGTATCTGTACCCGTACTCTGCGCTTCCGGTATTTCTAGCGTTACCGCACCCCTGGCGATCGCTGCTGGTGCTGCTGGTGTCGGAGTCGGCTCGGCAATTAATCAACTTAATAGTGAAGTCGCAATGATTGCTGCTGTACGCGCTTTGGTTGAAGCGATTAGAAGCGAAGAAAAAGTTAGGAGTTAGGAGTTGTAGAGACGTAGCAGTGCTACGTCTGTACTGGAGAAACGGAGTTATAAGCTTTAAGTTTTGTTTGCGGTTTAGTATTATCTCGCACATCAATTTTATAACGAACATCAGCAACTCTGGAAAACCGGCGTTGCTGATTTTATATGTGAAATTTCTGCTTTCCCATTCACATGGTGTACTAATTGTGCCGAAAGGTTATGGAATAAGGTTAAAGAGCCAATTGCTAATAAAACCTTTAATTGCTATTTATCAATTATTAATATATTTCCTAGATTAATATCTTTCCTACTTTTCTTACTTTTCCTACTTTTTTTGATATCAAAATTAAGGTCAATACTCAACAATAATGCTTTAGCGAAGGAAGCCTCCTCTGTTGTGGAAGCTTCCATAAAATTACCAATGATAAATTTACCAGTAAAACCATCATCAACTGATACCTCTGTACACAATTCTGATAAATATGCCTGGGAGTTATTCGCAGCAGTCAACCAACCTGCTTTTCGGTAAAGTTGTTCTAACTGAGAAAGCGACCATAATATCAGCCATTAACAAAACTTTAAGATATAGCTTTACGAAAGTCTCAGAGTTATAGCATAATTATTAGAGATTTATTCTCTGTTGACTTAGTTTTACATATTAAACTACTGTATTTAACAGTTAATTTTTTGATTTAGAATGAAGAAAAATATAGTTGCGCTGTGGTCACATCCACGCTCTCTTTCCACTGTGTTTGAACG
>JBCBQE010000676.1:0-4240 GCA_039820385.1 Cyanobacteria bacterium J06635_10 | reverse complement strand
AGCGTGTCCGATAGGACATTTTTAGATTGTCCCCATAAATAAATTTAGGGGCTTGGGGATGCCGGGATTTACGATTTTAGATTGTTCCATAGTTGAAACTAGGGGCCCCTCAACCATTCACAATCCAAAATCCTGTTGGGTAAAATCTAAAATTATTTTGGTCAATTTTGGCTTGTGAAGGGTTCCCATAAGAATTTTTTTAGAATCAAAAAATTCTTATGGATGCCCGTGGGAGTACTACTTATTAATAGGAATTTCT
The DNA here is from genome assembly GCA_039820385.1 of Cyanobacteria bacterium J06635_10. GTDB lineage: Bacteria > Cyanobacteriota > Cyanobacteriia > Cyanobacteriales > Nostocaceae > Rivularia. The sequence continues at coordinate 3,981 of JBCBQE010000676.1, read as the reverse complement.
GCGATGTTGTCAAAATTCAAACTTCTTGTTTTAATTGCGATCGCATTATCTCTGAGCATCTTTTCACACAAAGCTTTAGGTGAAATATTTACAGTACATGGAAACGCGTCACTAAATACAAAGGAAAAGCTTGAACTTATTGAAGATCGATCTTGGATGTCTATCGATCCAAGTCATAAAAATAACCCAAAACAAGAATTGCAATATATTAACGACAATCGTAGTGGAAGTCTCTTAAAACATGGCTCTACTGGAAATTGTTTAAATGACTATAGTTTGGTTAATGCTGCGGAGTTGAATATTTTACCCTGCAATCCTAACAATTCAGATGGGAATTTATTAATATCGGATGTTGGAAATAGCGATGTTGAGATAAAACCTGTTGATACTAATCTTTGTGTCGATGCATCGAAAGGTGAAAATAAGAGTAAACTTCCTCTGTGGGAATGTTTTCAGAATCGCTATCAACCATGGAAAACTATTGGAATTGATATTGCTTCTCGAAAGCAATCTAGTTCCTGGAAACTACCTTGGCGTAAAGGGGTTAAAGGAATAGTGACTCAGAGGTGGCATTCTGATGGCTGGAGTAAACGTAAAAGCTTTGATATTGGATTGCCAGCAGGAACTCCCGTATTAGCTCCTATTGACAGTAAAGTTTTACAATTCTGTAATGCAGGAAATAACCATCTCTCTATTCGCTTACAATCTTGGAATGGTAAGAGGTACACCTTAATTCATGTCAAGTCATCAACTGTGTCGAGAAACAAGAAATATAAAAAGGGGCAGAAAATAGGCGTTATAGCTGGCGATACACCATGGAATCGTTGTGCCAAGTCTACAGGGCCACATTTACATTTTTCTCTTCCCAAACAGAATTTTACTATAGGAAGATATAATTTATCACCTTCTTTTATTCCTAAGTCTCTGACTCCTAGAAATTAATTTAAATTGTTCATATCTTGCACCTACACCCTATAAGAGTGAAGCTATACAAGCAAAGCCTGTCTACGCAGGCTAAAAATCCTAATTTTTCGTTTTATTGATAAAATTTAATGTTTATTAAATATGTAAAAAAGCAGTATTATTACTTTGGTGCAAGATTTGATATCTTTTCCGCTTAGATTCAACAACTCCCCCACTCCGCGCTCCTCCTACTTTCGCCGCGTAAGATTGGCGTTTCAAAATATATAATTCCGATGCAAACGGAAATTTTCGTTGAATAAATATCTGTTTTAATCGCGACTTTTTTAATTTTGACTAGTACTTCGCTCTTATTACTTTGCGGGGTTAATTGTAAGAAAAAAAGTAATTTTCTCCCCCAGCCTCCCCAGCTTCCCTTACTTACCCCTACCCGTCAATTTTGGCTTGTGAGAGTACTAGGGAAACATGCTTGGCAAACAAAAATGAATTAGGTTGTAAATATAGATTATTCGTAAAAAACCATTCTCTTAAATGCGCTTAACCCAACCTAACTTCATGCCCTATGCCCAATTCGCAATAATTATTGAGAAACTTCTACAGTATTAATATCTACAGTCAAATCATCAATCTGCTTCTTAACTTCAGAAGAAATAGATTCTTGATAACGCCCTTGAAGATGCTCTGCTAAGAATTTTTCTAAAGCTGCTGCGACAGCCAATCTATTAGTTTCTTTCCTAAAACCATGCCCTTCATCTGGTGCTAAAAGATATTTTACGTCTATTTTTTTATTTCGTAATGCTGCGACAATTTGATCTGATTCTGCCTGCTTGACGCGAGGATCGTTAGCACCTTGAATAACCATTAAAGGAGCTTTAATATTATTAGCTGAAAACACAGGAGATTGCTGTTGCAATTGTTCTTTACCTTCAGGTGTTTCTGGATTTCCCATCCTTAATTTTAATTCGGCTTTGAAACTTTCCCAATAAGGAGGGACGGATTGATATAAAGTTATAAGATTGGAAGGGCCTACATAAGAAACACCGGCGGCATAAAGTTGGGGAGTGAATGCTAAACCCGCTAAAGTTGCATAACCCCCATAGGAAATTCCAAAAATACCAACTCGCTTGGGATCGGCAATGCCCTGTTTAATCAGATAATTAACTCCATCGGTGATATCGTGTTGCATTGCTCCGGTACCCCACTGTTTGTTTCCAGCATTGAGGAATTTCTTACCGAAACCTGTAGATGCTCTAAAATTGGGCTGCAACACTGCATAACCGCGATTGGCTAAAAATTGTGTAAAAGGATCGTAACCCCAAAAATCCCTTGCCCAAGGACCACCGTGAGGCATTACTATTACTGGTAGACTGCGGGCTGGTTTGCCGACTGGTAAAGTTAAATATGCCGGTATTTCTAAGCCATCTCTAGCAGTGTAGCTAATCGGAGTCGTCTGGGCTAAATTTTCTCGTTTTAGTTCTGGAAGTATTTGGTACAATAGGGTGAGTTTTTTTTCTTTTCTATCAAATAGATAAGCCGAACCAGGATTGATGTCGCTATTTACATTGACGAGCATTTTTTGTCCGTCTTCTGTCATCGAACTTAACTGCAATTCTCCATCGGGTAATTTTTCTTTCATATATGCTAAATCTGCGGCGAATTGTTGATTTTTAGGGTAAATTCTTTGTCTATCGCCTATATATACTGTTCCGATTAATTCTTCTGTCTCCTCAGAGAAAATAGGTTTGCCAAAATCTACTTTTTGTTGTGGATCTGAATCAACAACTTCGACGGTTTTTGTCTGGGGATTAAATAAAACTAAGCGACTCAAATCGGTATTATCCCCTTTATTACTTGACATATATACTTGCTTGCCGTCTTTATGAAATCGAATCGAAGAGCAATTTTCCCCAAATTTACATCTATAAACTTCTAGGAGTTTATCCCCTTCGATTCGATTTATTTGAGTGCCGCCGTCTGGTAAAGTCATTACTGCCAGTCGTAAATTCCCTTCTAAATCAGCAACCCAATTAGCAACGTTGCGATCGTTTTTATACAGTAATTTTCTTTCCCCACTAGCCATGTCAATACTGTAAACATCATGATATCTTCGATCGCGATCGTTCAATCCCACAATAATACTGTTGGGAGTTTTTTCTGGTAAAGCGTAAATCCTCGCCTTCACTTTTTCATAGGGTGTTAAGTCTTTTGCTTCTGGTACTGTTTTCATGAATGCTACCTTGGCTGTGGGAGATACGCTATAAATACGGAAGTTTTCGTTACCTCCTTTATCTTGTATGAATAGTATATTTTTGCTGTCTTGACTCCAAAAATAAGCAAGAATAGGACTATTTCGATCATCGGTTATGGCACGAGCTGCACTCATGGGTTCATCTATTCCTTTAACCCAGATATTGATTACCCCATTGAGCGGTTTGCGAAAAGCTAGGAATTTACCATTGGGAGAAAGCCGTGCCCCAGAAATTTCTGGATTGCCAAAAAACAATTTGCGATCGATTAATGGAGGCTGTTGTTTTGAGTTGTTTTGGTTTTGAGCTTGTTTCATTTGTTTTATTTCTAGAGCTACTTTTGTTTCATCCGATTGCGCTTTAACTGAAACAATAGAACCAATTGCCACTACTCCTAATAAAATGCTTAATATTTTCAGCTTCATTTTTCACTTTTTTGACTATTTCTTATTTACATTTATATTTTATTGATATTCTTTTACTTCTGCGGTGCTTATAATTTTGTGTACATTTTTGTTTACATTTTTCTCAGATTTTATTATGCCTTTAAGACGATTTTTGTCAAGTCTTATTTCATACAAAATCATGGCAGTTAAACTACCATTCTGTGGCGGGGGGAGAGGGGGTAGAGGGGGTAGAGAGGGGAGAGGGGGTAGAGGGGGTAGAGAAAAATTTACTATTCACACGGAGCGTGCGAGCGTATACTCCTAACTCCTAACTCCTAACTCCTAATTGCATTTAAATAAGCTGCTGTAGCTTTTTCAATATTACTTTGTTGTTTGAATAATCTACCTATTTGCCAAAACCATGGCTT
>JBCBQE010000675.1:0-4258 GCA_039820385.1 Cyanobacteria bacterium J06635_10 | reverse complement strand
GAGTCATTCTTACCAGTAGCATTTACTGCTAACGTGTCTTCTGGGGTGAGATAATCTTGCCAATCAATGGATTGGATACCGTTATAAAGGTCTTTTGCAGTTTTGCAAGGAAAATGATCTACCTTGAATAAAATTCGGAATGGTAGCCTTGCCCATAGATTTACCCGGTAAAGTAGAGTGCGTGAGCCAACAAATTGAACACCGCAAAATCCAGGCTCTACAGACTTAGCGCCTAATTGTTCTAATTCCTTAGCAGCTAGCTCTTCTAATCCCCGAGCAACCGTTGCAAAATATTCATTCATATAAAGTGGGTAATATTATCATGGCCGGTTAAACACTTATCATATCTGTGGGGTTGAGTTAGAAGTTAGGAGTTAGGAGTAATGAGTAATGAGTAAGGAGGACTTGATATAACTAGTAAAACATGAAATTGAATTCAATAATTAACCAATTTCTTTAATCAACGAAATAATTCAAGCTGGGTAAGGAATAAGGAGTAATGAGTAATGAGTAATGAGTAATGAGTAAGGAGGACTTTATATAACTAGTAAAACATGAAATTGAATTCAATAATTAACCAATTTCTTTAATCAACGAAATAATCCAAGCTGAGAAAATAGTAATTAATACGAAAATTTCTATAATTTAAAGTAAAATGTTGAAATAATAACGATTGTTTAACCATTGTCAAATCAAAATATTTACGTCAAAATCGCTCATTTAGATTAATGAGTATCTTTAATGATTAATTCTAATTTATCCCAATCTTTGACAATAATTTTTCCACCTCTTTGATAAATTACTATTTCCTTGAGTTTTTTAAACAAACGTACGCATTCTTCATAGGTAATACCAATACTGCGAGCAATTTGATATAATGGTAGGCTTATGTTTAACAAATCGCCTTCTGCTTGTCTATCAGCGCCGTTGCAATCGCGATAATATTGAATTAATCTCACTAAACGCACCATTGCTCGTTCGGAAATTAGTCCATGTACTGTATTGTGGAGTTGTTGCAATCTTTGATTAAATACTTCTAGTATTTTTAAACTAATTTCTGGCGATTGAGAGATTACCTTTAATAAAGCTTCGCGATCTATAGTTAATACCTGTGATTTTACTTGAGCGATCGCTGTTGCAGGAGAAATTCCATTTCCAAATATAGCTGGTGCGGCAAAAAGTTCTCCATCTCGAATGAAACGTATTACTGTTTCTTTTCCATTCGCAGCAGTTTTTTTAATTTCCAATTTTCCGACGATTAAAGCATGAAGTTGTTGAGAAAGGTTATCGCCTTCATGCATTACTATTTCATCTTCTTGATAAACTCTTACGTAACTATAGGGAACAAGATTTTCTAGCTCTGCTGTAGCTAAATCCTTAAATATAGAAATTTGTTTTAATTGAGCAATTGATGAACAAGCTTTAACAATCATTGCTTGATAAATATTTTCTTATACTAACTCACCAAAAGTTTACACTTAAATATGAGCTACCTCAAAGACGAAACTAAAATTTGATGCCAGACTAAGAGCATCCTTCTTTGGATGTAAATCATGACAGCGACTATCAATCAAATTAGCCAGCAAAACATCAATATCGTCAAATCTACCGCTCCCTTACTCAAACAACACGGAAAAAAAATTACTACTCGGATGTACGAAATTATGTTTCAAAAGTATCCAGAAGTAAAAGCACAGTTTGATATGTCAGCACAAGCAAATGGTACTCAACCAGCAAAACTTGCTACCGCAGTTTATAGCTATGCGACTCATATCGACGATTTAGAAGCATTAAAAGTAATGGTAGATAAGATTGCTCATCGTCACGTACAAACCCACGTTTTACCAGAGCAATATCCCATTGTGGGGGAATGCTTATTACAAGCAATTCAAGATGTCTTGGGAGACGCTGCAACCCAAGAAGTAATTACTGCTTGGACTCAAGCATATCAAGTATTAGCTGAAATTTTTATTAATCGAGAACAACAAATCTATCAAACTGTGTAGGAATTTGAATTCTCACTTATTCTGCAACACAAAAAATTAGACTTTACCCCGTCGATCTAAATTTTTCTGGGTTCCAGACTTTTCTCTACCAGGTTTTACCCAAGCAATATCTTGACGAGAATCCCGTGTCATTTGTCGATCGCGCTCAGCATCACTTTGAAATCCTCCGCGAGTTAGAAATCCCGCATTATTCCGAGGGCTTGAAAACATATGATAAACCACAACCGCTTTTGTTTTACCAAAAAGATATTGCTGTGCTAAAGTATCAGCACCTCTAGCATCTCCAACCACAAAACCTTGATTTTTTTCGAGAGCATTATCAATCTGATGGCGGTAGTGTTCGTCAAATTCCACCTGAGTTAAATCGAGATGGCCGCTAATAAAATTGATAATCTGCTCGTTTATCATATTTCCTTACTACATTAGCACGGTCTTTAAGTGCTTTCCCAGCCATATTGCGATCGCGATCGCCGAGCATATTAAAATTAAAGCGTTGCTGATTTAAAATATGAATTTAATTTAAGACATAAGCGTAACTCTTGTAGAGACGTGTAATATCACGTCTAAAAATCGCAATTCATACCCGAATTAAGCAACGCCAAAATTAAATTTACCAATTAACTCAAATTATTTTAAATTAGGACTTACGATATTCTCACTTGTAATTTTATTAAGTAATTTTACTAATTCCTGATTGAGTATTTCATAACCCTGCTTATTTAAATGCAGTTCATCCTTCCCATACTTTTGTAACATCATTCCCTGACTATCGGCAAGAATAGAAAAAGCATCAAATATAATCACCCTATCTTCCGCTAATGTAGTAATGTAAGAATTCACCTCATTAACAGCGCCCCCGATCTCATCAGACCAAAAAGGTTTGCGCTGTAGCGGTACTTCCCCTACTGGAAAAATAGTAGTTAAAATTACTAATGCACCATTATTCTTCGATTCTTCAACAACTCGTTTAATATTCTCCCGACAATTGGTAACTATTGACTCAGAGCGCTCTGGAAACAACCCAATGGTTTTCAGATCGTTAACACCCACCTGGATAATTACTATATTGGGTTGCAAAGAGGGCAGGTGAGATGGAAACCGCTGAATTGTTTGTACTGAAGTCTGGCCGTGAATTCCACGATTAATAAACTCATATCCACTGATATTAGGGGATATCCAACCCTCTGCTCTAGAATCGCCGAAGAAAACCACACGGATTTGACGTTTATCATTAAGTTTTTTGAGATTTACAGGATAATGGTTCAATCCAGAAGGATCTAAACGAGTTTCATTAAGTTCAAGGTAATATTTTTTAGCTTTATCGAAAATAAGAATATTTAAAAAAAATGAACCTCCAAGCATCGACAATAGGAGAGAGGTCAAAAAAATGTGAAGTTTATTTGATTTCATGTCAAATACTAGTACCGCTTGCGTTCGTCAAAATTCAAAAGCACGGGGTTTCAAGCTTTTGAAACGGATGCCCCCAAAACAGCCGCACTGTACTAGTTGGCTGCAATTTTAGAATCTACCCGTTTTATCTCTTGAAAAATTAAAATTGACGGGTACCCATGAGCGATCGGCGAATCTTCTATTTGCATGACTAGCAATTATAGCAAATAAAGACTTTTTGGGGTGAAGGAATATCTGTTCTAACATAGTAAGAACGCTCCATGAGAGCATTAACTGCTTGCATAGTTAATTTTGGCAAGCAAGTGTCAGCAACTCACCGCAAAGGAAGCCCACGGTGCTTAAAACCACTCGTGTTGCAACCCGTCGGTGGGCTGAAGCCACTGAGGAAACCCGCTTTCTTTAGTTTCTTATGAACGATAACCAATTCTCTTTTTCATAACCAATGGTAACTATTGTTGTCGTTATTAATATTCTGATCTCGCTAACACTCTTTTACTGTACTTGGAAAATGTATAATTTACGGCAACAAATAGTGAGACTCACAAACTTGTTCGCAAATTGCGATCGCAACTCTTATGCCTTACTACATCGAAGACCTGAGGCGATTTATCTGGGTAAGCAAAACTTAAGTAATCTGCGTAAAGAGAATCAAAGTTTACAAGTAAAACTACGACAAGTAAGGCAAATTTTAGCACTAATTGTTTTCGGTAGACAAATACTATGGAATCCTTCCGGATTTAATTTAACCTCTAAATATTTAAAAAGAAAACCTTGGAAAGGTAAATAAAGTTAATTGGAGAAAAATTTTGCAGTCAGAAGTAATGAGTTAGGAGCTCGCGGAG
>JBCBQE010000674.1:0-4260 GCA_039820385.1 Cyanobacteria bacterium J06635_10 | reverse complement strand
CATACAAAAAATTTGTCTTAAAATTACTTGCTTAGATTAAAATTCGAGGAAAATTAATTAATGTAAACAAAATTAATAAATGACAGGGTAGCATTATGAATTGCTCTAATCCCAAGTAAATGCGATCGCTGCTAATAAGAGCGGTTTCTGGCGACGTAGTGATATCCAAAATATGTTAAACCAATCCGGTTGGGGTGGTGGTAGCAGTGGTAGTCCATTCGGTCAAGATATGGATTTAGCTGGTTATCTCGCTCAAGAAGGATTTTTCCAAAAAGGTACTTTTTGGTCTCATATAGCAACAGAAACGGTTTCTGTTCCAGAACCAACTTCTACTGTGGGTTTATTAGGATTTAGTCTGTTAGGTTTGGGTTTGCGACGCACAAGAAAATCTAATTAAACAAATATAATTCATTGCTGAATTTAGCAGTTCTAAAATATAACATGACCTACAGGATTGTAGGGTGAGTGAAACTTTGAGTAATTCTCTACTTAATAATACGGCTTCTGAACTCACGCACTCTACAATAAAAATATGCCAGTTGCGACCATTCCTAAAATCTTGAGATTATTTGTCGATATTTACATAATGATTAAATTTAATTAAAGCAATCAAAATCAAAAAATTAATATTCAAACATATAAAAAAAACAATATCATTACCTATTAAAACTAAAAATTTAGGAATATGAATTCATGGAACTAACGTTAATTGATTACGGGACAATACATGAATCGCAAAAATATTACATCTTATCTAGTTGATAAGATTAGCAAATCTTTAGGAAAAATAACTTTCTCTCTAGCAACTTTACTCTGTACTAATCTTCCCGCTCAAGCTGTAAACTTTAACTTAACCTATGGTGATGGAGTAAACGCAAACTCATATTATGTGATTTCAGCAGAAGCAGCAGCACTTTATTGGGAAGATCGTCTCACGGATGATGTAACAATTAATATTCATTTAGATATACCTAGTGCTGATAAATTACCTACTGGCGTTTTGGGTGGAGCAATACCAGGTTTTGTTAATGATGTAAACTACAACAATTTTCAAAATTCTTTAAATAATGACCGTAGTTCCAGCTATGACGATACTGCTGTTGCCAATTTACCTCAAGTTAGTAATTCTTCCTGGGGTGCTTTTTATGAAGATACATGGCAAACCCACAATAAAATTAACCTGACTAGAGCTAACGCTAAAGCATTGGGTTTAATTAACAAACATCACAGCGATTTAGACGGTGTTATTGTTTTAAGTGACTTGAGTAACGTTTCTTATAGATGGGAAAGGGTACTTACACAGAAGGTTACTAGTAACGAATTTGATTATTTTAGCGTTCTTGTTCACGAAATCGGACATATTTTAGGTTTCGTGAATGCAGTGGATTCAATCAATGCTAATAATATCAATGACCATCAAAACAAATTAAATTACGTTACACCCTTAAATTTATTTACTAACAGTAATCGTACCGCTAATATCGCTGGAACAGATATAAGTTATGGAGATGACCTTTACTTTTCCATCGATGGAGGTCAAACAAGTTTAGGCAGTTTATCTACTGGAGAAGATATAAGTTTAGGCGGGGATGGTTATCAAGCCAGCCACATGAAGTACAATATTGATTCTATTATGAATCCTACTCTAGCTCCTGGTGATAGACAAGATGTTACCAATCTAGACCTTCAACTTTTTGATGTCTTAGGTTGGGATATAGATTACACTCCAGATTGGTCTAACAATCATATAGCAAGTCAGAGTCTTGCTAATTTTACTTCTATTACTAATACAGACAATAATTATGCGATTGAAAAGATGTTGAAGCAATCCGGTTGGGGTGGTGGTAGCGGTGGTGGTGGCGGTGGTGGTGGCGGTGGTGGTGGTGGATTCGGTCAACATATGGATTTAGCTGATTATCTCGCTCAAGAAGGATTATTCCAAAAAGGTACTTTATGGTCTAAGATGCCAGCAGAAGCTGTTTCAGTACCGGAACCCACTTCTATTATGGGATTACTTGGATTTGGTTTGTTGGGTTTGGGTTTGCGACGCAAGAAAAACATCACAAAATAGATATTTAATACTGAGGATATTAATTCAGCTAGAAATTCTGGGAAACATATAAATAATCTCCCCTGTAATATGATGTCCGTTAAAATAACCGTCATTGTCACTCAAGAGATCTTCCCCTACCACTGAGATTCCTTTGCTTTGCTTGCAATGACATATTACAAGTTATTTGATTAGCCGGACATCATATAAATAGATATTGGGGAACTTCTAATTTTGTTAGTTTTGTGCAATCAAGGTCATTTACCAAATGTTTCCCATCTCTATCCTTCAAGTTGTTCTAGCTATCTCGAAACAAGCAAAACTTTTGAGTTTAATTAGTATTACACCTTTAGTTTGTTGCTCATTTCTCGCTAATTCGGTAAAGGTGTTGGGCCAACCCACTCCCGACAATACTTTACCCAATAACACATTAGTTTTACCTAATGGAAATTTAATTGATATCAAAGGTGGTACAATTCCGCAAAATGGTGCTAATTTATTCCACAGTTTTGACAATTTTTCTGTAGAATCCAACAATACTGTTCGGTTTATTCATAATTCGGGAATTGAAAATATTATTAACCGAGTCACTGGTGGTTCAATTTCTAATATTAACGGTACTATTCAAACCCTAATTGATGGCACTACAAATAAAGGTAATGCCAATATTTTTATTATTAATCCAAATGGAATAATTTTTGGTGCTGATGCAAAATTAGATATTGGCGGTTCTTTTTTTGCTAGCACAGCAGACAGTATTAAATTTACAGATGGTAGTTTTTATAGTGCTGTAAATCCTCAAGAACCACCACTATTAACTATTAACGTTCCTTTAGGTTTACAATTTAATAATTCCAATTCTGGAGATATCGTAGTTAAAGGTAATGGTAATAAACTCTTCTTCGATCAAAATACTTTTGCTACAGTTAGAGATAATCGTCCTGCGGGATTACAAGTACCAGAAGGTAAAACTTTAGCTCTTGTGGGTGGTAATGTTAATTTGCAAGGAGGAAATCTTACCGCAGAACAAGGCAGAGTCGAATTAGGTAGCGTTCTTGGAGTTGGTTTAGTAACGCTTAATTCTACAACTTCTACTTCCACCACTTCAGATTGGAATTTAGATTATGCCCAGGTAAGCAATTTTCAAGATATTAATCTTACGAGTGCTGCTTCCATTGATGTGAGTGGAAATGGTGGTGGTGAAGTACAGGCGATCGGACGCAATATTTCCTTAGTTGATGGCTCGGCTATTTTAAGTAAAACCACAGGGAATTCCAGCGGGAGAACCTTAAACATCACAGCCAAAGAAACATTAAAAGTAATTGGTGTTTCCCAAGATTTGTCTACGAGCATATTAAACGATGTAGATTTTGAAAGCTCAGGTAATGCAGGAAAAATCGCAATTGATACTAAAAATTTAATTGTTGCAGATGGGGGACAAATCACAAGCAACACTTCTGGTGATGGAAATGGTGGAATTGTTGATGTTACAGCAGAAAATATCCAGTTAACTGGTGGTTTTTTTGGTCCTAGTGGTATATTTGCTGATGCTAATTTTAGTACCGGTAATGGTGGTTCGATTGTTGTCAAAACTGATAATTTACTGATAGAAGGAGGAGCTGCGATCGCCAGTCGAAGTCAAACTTTCAGTGACGGAAAAGCTGGATCTGTAAACATAACAGCTAAGGATATTCAATTAGTTGGTACAGCCTTTGGTCAATTTCCTAGTCTTTTATCTACCAGTAGTTTCTCCCCGAATGCTGATGGTGGGAAAATAAAAGTCAAAACTAATACTTTAAAATTAGTTGACGGGGCACAAATTGAATCCACTACATTTAAGTCGGGTAATGCAGGTACATTAGATATTCAAGCCAAACAAATAGATATTCTTGGAGCTTCCACCACTGGATCCCCAAGCGGTATATTCGCCGAGGTTAGAGAACAAGCAACTGGAAATGGTGGTTTAATCAATATTGAAACACAAGGTTTGCAGTTAAAAGATGGAGGACAAATTAGTACTAATGCTTTGGGTTTTGGAAATGGTGGCAATTTAGAAGTAAAAGCTGAGGATATTGTAGTTAGTGGTTTCATTAATAATTTTCCCAGTGGCTTATTGAGTAGTACTAATTCCAAGCAAGGAGGAAATGTAAATATTGAAACTATGAATTTACTTATTACTCAAGGGGGACAAGTTCAAGCTTTAACATTTG
>JBCBQE010000673.1:3915-4265 GCA_039820385.1 Cyanobacteria bacterium J06635_10 | reverse complement strand
TGAATTTCTTCTAAATGATGAGTTCCGAACAATTTTTGAGCTTGAAAATAATGTTCCGTTGTTTTCCACCAACAGCCATCTAATTCCACTCCGTGAGGTGAGAAATTAGAAAAGCAACCGTATTTGTCGTTGGTGGTGTAGAAATAGATAGTCATATTGATTTTCGATTAATTAAATAATCTATCTTACTAATATACTACACACAACCTACAAAAAAATAGAGACTACCAATTGCCTACTCTCCATAGCAAAACTTATATGACTAGAGTTGAAAGCGAAAATACTCGCTTGCGCCATTATCTGGCAAAATTACGTATAATGCTGTGTTATTAAAAAACATATGAATATGC
>JBCBQE010000673.1:0-3905 GCA_039820385.1 Cyanobacteria bacterium J06635_10 | reverse complement strand
CTTTTTTTCTTCCACGAAATTTATTTTATAAGATAGGTCTATATCAATGTATTATGAAGTTGAATGCCATTTGGCAATTGCAGAAATATTTTAAGCTATTCCAAGTATTGCGAAATGTTAGCAGCAGCAAAAATTCAAGCAAATTCTCTGGCTCATCTCAAATGTGCTGTATGTGGAAAAGAATATCCCCTAGAACTGCGTTATCGTTGCGAAGCCTGTGATGGTGGTGTTTTAAATGTTGTCTACACCGACACTCAAACGATAAAATCAGGTTCTGGAATTGAGCGTTTTGAAGATTTTGTTCCCATTAAACCTTCACCAGAATTTCACTGTCCCCAAACTCCTCTGGTTCGATTCGATAATCCTGTGTATGTTGAGCATAATGGAATTTACTGCAAAGTTGAAGGGGCTTTAGCCACAGGAAACACCAAATATCGACAAAGTTGTATGGCAACACCAGGGTTGTTATGGGGTGGAGTTAAAGAATTTGTAGTCGCATCTACTGGAAACTCTTCTTCTAGTTTCATGTATTGGGCAAAACAGCTTGAAGGTTTAATTCGCGTTCATGTTTTTGTCCCTTCAACTCATCGTCATCGTTTAAAGTTTCACAGTCCCTATTCCACAATACATGAAACTAATGTGGATTTTGTGGAAACTGGCAAGTTAGCCAAGGAATATGCCCGAGAGAATAATCTTTTTTGGGAAGGAGGGTTTTTCAACTTCTTTCGTCGCGAAGGTCTTAAAACTGGTTATATGGAAGGAGCAACCCAATTAGATTTCCAAGTTGATGTGGTTTTTCAACCCATTAGTAGTGGTATGGGATTTTACGGGGGATATTTTGGGTTTAAGCAGCTTTTAGCGAATGGATATATTAAGAAAATGCCTCGTTTTGTTGCCGTGCAGCAAGATACTTGTCCTCCTGTTTATACAGCATTTCATGCCAATCGAGAACAAATCGCCGATGAAGATATCGTCCGCAATCCTACAGGAAAGGCTGAAGCTATTCTTAGGGGGAATCCTACCGCGAGTTACCGTTACCTGCAGAATTTAATTCTCGAAACTCAAGGAACAGTTGTTGCTCCAACCCAAGCAGAAATTCTCGAAAGTTATAAGGTTTTACAGGAGGCTGGAATTTCTGTTTGTCACACGGGTTCATTGTCTTTAGCTGCCTGTAAAAAGTTGATTCTTGACGGGTGGATTTCTCCTGAAGAAAAATGCTTGCTGATGTTAACTGGAGGAACGATGTAGTGTCTCTTTGACTATGCTGCATGTTAGGATATGAGTTTAACCTCAAATGATTTTAGGGCGTTGCTGAATCAAGAGTATGAATTTAAATTTTCGGCATGATTTATCAACGATAATTAACACCTCTTAGCCTAATGGTTAGATTCATTCATACTTTTAATAAGCAACACCGATTTTAGTCTTTAATCGTACTATATTTGGCTATATAGAGACCAAATATAACCACAGTAAATGCCATATAGTTTGAGAAACTTAATATTTCTGAGAACAAGATGTAAGCTAAGAAAGTATTGATAATGGGAATGAGTAGCTTGCTTAGGGCCATTAACCCTGATGATAAACTCTTGAGACAATAAGTCACAAGTCCTACACCTAAAAATTGACAAATCAAACCCAATAAAATCACACAAATCCATCCCCACAAAGAATGAGGAAATAGCTGGGTTTCACTCATCAAAGAAATGGGCAATATCAATAGAGTTGAGATTGTACAAACCCATGAAAGTATGGCTCTCGTACTCAATTGGGAGCGCAAAGATTCTATAGGAAGCAGATAGGTGGCATTAAATAGTGAAGCAAGTACGGCAACGCCATCTCCTTGTAAATTTCCACTAGTCAATTGCCAGTCTTGTATGCCAATAGAACAAGCTCCTATAACAGCAATTCCCATACCAGTTAAAAAAATGTTATCAAAAGTTTGATTCCATATCAACCAACCCAAAATAACTATCCAAATTGGAGTCATATTTGTCAAAATTGTAGTGTTAGCCACGCTAGTTTGACTTAGTGACCAAGCTAACAAGAGTTGATTGCCTGCAAAACTAATTCCTGCTATTAATAGCTGTAGCAAAACTAAAGGGGTATAGGGATTTTTTTTTACGGATTTATCAGGGGAAAACAAGTCTTTGAGATATTGTAATCCATTCCAAAAACCGAGGAGTAAAGTCGTCAGCCAAACGCGATGAAATGCTGTTGCAAATGGACCAATTTCAGCTTCGAGAAATCTAAAAAAGATCGCGATCCAAGATAGAGCAAATATAGCAAGCATTAACAATGCGATCGCTCTTAAATTGCCGGTTCCAGAAACTTGTTTTTGTAGAACTTTCAACATTGATTGTTTTTAATGATAGGTTAGTTGAGCGTTCAGCCATTGGCTGTCAAATTCTAGAAACTCAGCAGTCCAATTCAAAGGTTCATCGATAAACTTGCTCCCCAAAGTAATACAACAATCTAAAAATGGCGTATCCACTCCTACGAGACGGCCTAAAACCTGTAGTGGAAAAGCTCCAAAAGGTATTTCTTCTGAGAGATAGCGATGATGGGGATTCCTGATGCTAGCATTATCCAATGCTTTAATCTGATGAATGTGTTCGTAAAGAGATGGTCCAGTAGTTCCATAGGCAGTTTTAAAATAATCGTACATATCGCTGAGGTTAGGAAACCCTAAAGCCTTGGCTATGGCTAGGCGATCGCTATCGAAGTCACCAATCAAATCAGCAGTACGAGGACCTATATCTCGGTAAATGTTATAGTTTTCTCCAAGCTCCCACCTTGTTAGAGAGGCTATAATTAAAGGAACGTGAAAAATATCATTACATTTCTCTAAATTAATTTCTAAACTCGAAGATGCAGGACGCATATTCTTAAAGGAACTTTGATAAGTAGCGACAATTCGCTCTGTCATTTCTGAGTTCTGGGCAGCTACCTGAAATTGGTTTTTAAACTTATTAATAGCAACTTGATCGTCAGCGTTCCCTCGGCTAGCAAAAGGACTATTGTTAACATCACCAACTGCGGGTAATTGCCTTTCAAGGATGCCAAATTTTCTTTGCAATACTTTGCAAAAAACTCGTCCTGAAAAACGGCTAGAACAGATTAACAGAATGTTTGTTTGAGAGTTAATATATTCGCCCAAAATATTGGCATAAGATTCAATATCTTGACCCCGACAGCAGATAATAATATTCTTTGGCAATTGACCATCATTACCGGCTACAATTTCCTGAATCTGGTTAGAACAAATTGCAATTGGATAATTACCTGGTGAAAATACACCAGTTGAACGAACAATCTTGGTTTTAGCTATTGAAGAATAACGACGAGAAAATAGATCAACTTGATTTCCTTGAGAACTCAAATGAACTGCTGTAGCTAAACCCGCATCTCCGCCACCTACAATTAAATAACTATCTTGTGACATGAAAAAATTTACTTTAAGACTTTAGTTTAGAATATCAAAAAGTAACACCTGTAAATCAAATTTTTATAACTTAGGCCGTACAGAGTTAATAATCGTTATATATTCGACTTATATAATTCAACTTTGCGATTCAAACTCCCAAAAACTGCTTCAAAATCGGTAATATCAAAACCGCATTAGCTTCATTAATATCGCTATCATCATCAGTCAAACTTGAAGTATTTCCATCTACATCATTCTTCACTCTTTCACCCATTTGTCTTCTTTCAGCTTCCGAAAAAGTAGCAAATGTACGACGTAATAAAGGTAAGGAAGCTACAAAAAATTCTTCACTTAAGCTACTTACCCAATTATCTAAAACTTGCCAAAGTTGATCGTCGTGTAAAAGCAATAAACCACTACCTTTTAAAAATCCTTCTACCCAAGCACCCGCTTGAGATGCTTCTGTAGCGCTAGATAA
>JBCBQE010000672.1:0-4268 GCA_039820385.1 Cyanobacteria bacterium J06635_10 | reverse complement strand
CTCTGGGTTATATAGTAAGTAATTAGCCGGACTTGATATTAAGAATTTAAACTGAGGAGTGATAAGTCAATTAGTTGAAATACTAACAGTTAGGAGCGAGCAATAATAACAAGTAATTTGAAGTTATTGACTAACTGAAAAATAAAGATATAACATTCTTCTGGCACATGAATGATGATAGTACCTCAAGATAAACCCTAATTCCGACCTCTACAATCTTCCTTGTCATAAATCCTGTAGAGACGTAGCACTGCTACGTCTATACAACTAATGACTACTTTTTCTGTGCTCTAATATTACCTTTCGCAGCAATTTCTTTTCTTAATTCTTCTACAGCTTTAGCAAATTGAGGATCTTGTAAGGTAGCTAATTTATCGCGTTCTTTGAGCCACAATTTCTGTCGCTGTTCGTCGCTTAACTCTACCTTAACATCTGGTTTAATCCCGGCTTTATTAATATCTGCACCACTTGGGGTATGATATTTAGCAATCGTTACAGCCACTCCGGAACCATCATAAAGAGGACGAACTGACTGCACTAAGCCTTTACCAAAAGTTTTACTGCCTACTAAAGTGGCACGGTTATTATCCTGCAAGGCTCCGGAAAGAATTTCACTGGCACTAGCACTCCCTTTATCAACTAAAACAACTAGTGGTTTATCCGTAAGCGAGCGTCCGTTTGCGATCTCTTTTTCTACAACTCCCTGACGGTCAATTGTAGAAACAATGGTACCATCTTTAAGCCACATCCGACCAATTTCGATGCTGGAAAATAATAAACCGCCTGGATTATTACGTAAATCGAGAACATACCCATCAACGTTTTTCTTCTCTAAATCTCTAATAGCTTCGCGCATTTCCTTTGAAGCATTAGCGCTAAACTGTTTGAGACGAATATAACCAGTATTACCAGCAGGAGTTCGTTTTAGAGAATAATCCACCGGATGAATTTCGATTTTTGCTCGCGTAATCAAATAGTCTCTTTCTTTCCCATTCCGAGAAATAGTCAATTTAACTTTGCTTCCCGGTTCACCTCGGATTAAAGTTACCGCTTGGCTAGTATCCATCCCCTTGGTGCTTTTGCCATCAATTTTAGTAATGACATCTTTTGCTAAGATACCAGCTTTAAATGCTGGAGTATCTTCCAATGGTGCAATTACGGTCAACTTTTTAGTATCCTCATCAAGACCAATAGTGATACCAACACCAGTTAATTCCCCAGAGGTATCCACCTGCATGTTCTTGAATTCCTTGGGATCCATAAACCGGGTATAGGGATCGTCCAGCTTTTTGAGCATTTCCCGGATGGATTTGTAGGCTTCCTGTTTGTTAGTGTAGGACTTATTTAAGTACTCACGACGAACAGCCTGCCAATTCACCTGATTAAATGTACCATCTACGTATTGACGGTAAATAATTTGCCAAACTTCATCTACTATTTCCTTTGGACTTTCTTTAAATAAGGCTTGTCCTTGTGGAAGGTTTACAAGCCCTGCGACAGCAATTGTTGAAAGCGTCACGGCCGTAGCACCTAAAACAAGTCCACTTCTTCTTATCACCATATTACAGCTGTGCCAGACTGAATTTACATAGGTCGGTATGCTCAATCTAACACAGCCTACCACTGTACAGAATGAGCATAATTTGTTATTTCGGTAAAATATCCCACTCATCCGGCTAGCTTTGCGGTGTATCGCAAAACTAGCAAGATTTTTTGAAACGAGCTTTTTCCTTGTTTAAGAGGGTTCTACCCAACGTTCATCAGCTTTGATCAAGTTTATCAACTCTTCTACACCTTTATCTTCAGGAACCTTTTTTATTTCCTCTCTCCCTCTGTAAAGTGATATGAAGCCGGGAGTCTTGCCAACATAACCGTAATCAGCATCTGCCATTTCTCCGGGTCCGTTGACAATGCAGCCCATAACTGCAATATCCAATCCGGTGAGATGGCTGGTTGCTTCGCGGACTTTGTGCAGCACTTCTTCTAAATTAAACAAAGTGCGACCGCAAGAAGGGCAAGCTACGTATTCTACCATAGTTTTCCGCAATCCCAAAGCCTGTAGAATACTATAGCAAACTGGAATTTCTTTTTCCGGTGCTTCGGTTAGGGACACGCGAATTGTATCGCCAATACCGTCGGCAAGCAAGGTAGCAATGCCAGCAGTAGACTTAATTCGTCCGTATTCGCCATCTCCGGCTTCCGTAACGCCTAAATGCAGGGGATAATCCATACCTTCAGCATCCATACGCTGCGCCATCAAACGATATGCAGCTAACATCACCGGTACTCGCGAAGCTTTAAGTGAAATTACGATATTATGAAAATCTAAAGATTCACAAATGCGAATAAATTCCAGCGCCGATTCCACCATCCCTTCAGGAGTATCACCATAGGTAAATAGCATTCGTTCGGCCAGGGAACCGTGATTTACCCCGATTCGCATGGCTTTCCCTTGATCGCGTAAGGAAATTACTAAAGGTTTCAGAGTTTCGGCTATTTTTTCGCCAATTTGATCAAATTCAGCTTTAGTATATTCAGTCCTATTGAGATCTGGTTTTTCAAATACGTATAAACCCGGATTAATCCGTACCTTTTCAATATGCTTGGCAACTTCCAAAGCAATTTTCATACCATTGTGATGTACGTCGGCAACAATTGGCACATCTCGGTAAGTTTGCTTTAACTTTTGCTTAATTTCAGATAAAGCCTTAGCATGAGCCATACTGGGTACGGTGACTCGGACAATTTCGCAGCCGATTTCGTGCAAGCGACGAATAGCCGCTACTGAACCCTCAATATCGAGAGTATCCTCGTTAATCATCGACTGTACCACTACAGGGTATCCTCCCCCAATGGTGACATCTCCCACTTTTACGGGACGGGTTTTACGCCGCTTTATGGTAGTTTCAAAAGTAGGGGTTGTAGATGCGGTATTAGTAGTTGTTGGTGTTGGCAGGGTTTGCATAACCTGTTTCAGTAAAATTCTGTAGCGAAGATATCAAATTTTCAATCATTCTGTTTTTCAGAGTGCCATAATTAGGGCTGCTTAGATGTTAATTTTCTTGGTAAAAAGCTAATAATTTAGATAAAACAGATTTATGATTGCATTTGAGCCAGGTAATTATCTAGATATAAGCTATACAATTATTGTCTTAGGAAAAATAATTTTAGTGCGTTGGTTTACCTTGGGACTAGAAATCGCCGCTACACAAGCAAAGTTTACCTGGGTGTATTAGTAAACCGCATTAATTCTGATGGGTTGTACAGACGTAGCACTGCGCCCCGTCTCCCAACGATTACAGGGAAAACGAATCGATTCACAGTTAATGAAAAAGATTACTAATAGTTTGTAGTCTGTAGGTTGGGTGAAGCGGAGCGCAACCCAACAATAAATCTTGGTTTTTATTGAGTTATTATTAATTACTATTCAATTGAAAAACTAAATATGAAAAATAGAGCAATAAAAATTACATCAGTTTGTAAGTTGGGTGAAGCGGAGCGCAACCCAACAATAAATCTTGGTTTGTAGTTTCACTATCTCCCTCCGGGAGACGCTCCGCGAACGTTCTACCCAACCTACAAACTAAATATGAAAAATAGAGCAATAAAAATTACATCAGTTTGTAGTGTAAATATTTCGCATTACATACAAGATAAAAAAATTAAGCAGCTAGTAGATTTGGTTTAGCTGCCTGCCCATACAAGTAAGATAAAAAATAACGCTAAAATCGGTTTAAATGTGCCGAAAATTACTTGAATCAGGTCTAAAAACTTTCTCAAAAGTTAGGATTCTCAAGTAACTAACGCCTTCTTAAATGACTCGCTTTGACTCTCCAACAACCATCTACAGCAGACTGCACTTTTTGCTACATTTGAGATTTGAACGCGACTGATTTAGTCGTAGTAACCCTGATTATTATCCAAGAAGTACAATACCCATTTTTCTAGCTTTAAAAAGAGAAATAACAACAATATTTGTAGTAACTTCACAACATGCTTTTTTCTTTTTTTTCAAGAAAACAAGTGCCTATTTTCTCGATATCTATATGATTAATAAGTATTTTATAGACAGAATTAACTGATGAATAAAGATATATTACTATCTTAATTATATTTTTAATAAGCGTAGTTTTAATAATAATCAAATTTCACATTTATTGCTGATTTTTTGACTCTATAGGAATCCTTATATACCATTTAAAATTTCGTAAATATGTACATTTTTACCATGTTTCAATTGGGAAGTATAAATAAAATTTGTTATTGCT
>JBCBQE010000671.1:0-4269 GCA_039820385.1 Cyanobacteria bacterium J06635_10 | reverse complement strand
TGGTAAAATCAGCCAACAAACAGAAGCCAGAAAGTTTATCTAGCCAGGAAGTTTCCCGATACTCAGTAAATTCAAACTGTCACTATACCCAAAAGCTGTCAGCACTTGGAAGCATAAGCAAAGATTTTACTGTCTGAAACCCTTATTATTGCCTGAATTGATTGTCAACAAGTCATAACAATGGAAGTATAACTTGTCCTATGATGCAAAGTGGAAGCATAAAGATAGGGTTAGTTCTAAAATTGTTATTGGTTTAGTAGTGCTTAAAATTTTGAAGAAAAAGTATTATAAAAGGGAGAGCATTCAGCAATGCCCTCCTATTTGTTTAGTGGGTATTTCTTTGACACTGAATTACCAGTTATGAACAAGTTACTGATTTCATAAACTTTTTGCATAAGTCAGAAAGTATCAACCTTTACTCCTTCAAGCCAGAGCTGACCTAAGATGTTAAGTATGAATGCAACATCCGATTCTTCTTCATACGGGTGGCTTAACGAAGAAAGCACGATTTGTCCAGCAACACGCTCTGGATGCTGCACCGCCATAGCACTCAACGTTCGCCCAGGACCAACTTGTAGCAATATCTGCTCTGGTTTTTTAAAGAGTTCTTGCAAACCTTCTGAAAAGCGCACAGTTTGGCGCATATGTCTAGCCCAATAGTTCGGGTCTGTTGCTTGGTCTGTTGTAATCCAAGTCCCGGTGACGCTAGAAATATACGGTATTTGAGGTGGTCTAAGAGTCATTTTTTCTACATAAGATTTAAATGGCTCTATGATGGAGTCCATTTCCTGTGAGTGAGGAGCATGGGAGGCATCTAAAGGAAGACACATCACATCCTTCTGGCTGAGTTGATCGTTTAATTCTTCTAGATTTTTTGCGGGACCAGAAACAATGCAAAGGTTTGGTCCGTTAATTGCAGCTAGGGAGATCTTGCCTAGAAATGGGCGCACTTCCTTCTCTGAAAGCTCAATGGCAAGCATAGCTCCACTAGGCAGTTCTTGTATAAGTCGTCCACGAGCAGCTACTAGTTCTAATGCATCTTCTAGGGAGAAAACGCCAGCCAGACAAGCTGCAACATATTCACCAAGGCTATGACCTATCATTGCTTGGGGAAGCACGCCCCACTCTTGCCACAACTTAGCTAAAGCATACTCAATCACAAAGAGTGCTGACTGTGCAATTAATGTTTGTTGAAGTTGCTGTGTAGCAACGTCTATCTGTTTTTCATCAGGATATATTATGTTGCGAATATCCAGATCCAAATGAGGCTTTAAAATTTCTGAGCATATATTAACTTGTTCCCGAAATGTCTTCTCAATTTGATAAAGTTCCAATCCCATATTTACATACTGCGCTCCCTGCCCTGGAAACATAAACACAACAGGTTTATCTTCGGACTCTTGCAAGCGTGTAAAAACTTTTTTGGAATCGAGTGTTTCTAGGGCAGTCACAGCATTATTAAGGTTATTACAAACAACCATTCGACGATGCTTAAAAGTTTTTCCACTAACTTGATAGGAGCCAACAATATCAATAAAGTCTTGATTAGTAGCGAGCTTTAAGTGTTCAATCAGATTTGCAGTTTCCGTCTCTAAAGCAGAGCTTGTTTCTGCACAGAGTACTAACAAGTGCCAAGGACGAGTTTTTTCTAAAGTTTTATTCATTTGATTCTCCTGAAAATATAAATTCCGGACAGCAAAATTCTCAAAGCGTATTATTACCACTTAGCAGTTTATTGTGCTCCTGTTTGATATGAATCACGCAATGAGTAATGGCAGAATTATTAATTCTTTAAAATTGAATTGGGGGTAAAGGGCAGCTTTGTGCTCTGACGATTGTTTTACTGTAAATATGTATTAAAGTCAACCGATATATCTGGATAATATGGGTATATTTGTCCATTTATGGGTAGAAATTAGATAACAGTTATTCACCCCACCTGTTCCTCGTTTCAAGTTTTTATTTTTGATTAGGACTTACGCAACTGGCATATTTTTCTTGTAGGGGCACGTGACACTTAATTTAAATTAGAACGTAATAATGTGGGTTGTAGTGTCACGCACCACCCAAGTCTTGTGACACTTGCGTAAGTCCTGTTGATATAACTTGCTCTTCAATAACTGATGCTAATGAGGCTACAGTTGGATTTCTAAATATAACACTAGGAGGAATATCTGTTTGTAATATTTTTTTCATCTGAGATTTAATTTTAATATCGACTAAGGAGTTACCTCCCAAACTAAAAAAATTATCATAAACACCTACTTGTTCAATGCGGAAAACCTTTTGCCAAATATCAGTAATCTTTTGCTCAGTATCAAACCTGGGAGCAACATAGCCATTTTGTAAATTCAGTCGCTGACGTTCTTGCTGTACTATTTGAATTGATTCTTGTTCTTGTAATGGTAAAATATCGGTGCCTAACTCTTTTTTAGATTCTCTCCCGTGGTGTTGGCGCTCGAAAAGATCGGTAGGTAAATGTTGGGTACTAGAATCGCGAGTTGCATAGAGTTTCGACCAATCCACTGGCACTCCAGCGAGCCAGATTTTACCTAGTGTGTTGAGCGAGAACGCCAGATCCGATTGTTGATTATAGGAGTTTGGTAATGAAGCGAGTACTAGCCGTTTTGATACCTTGAGGCTAGCTGGGTGTTGCAGCGCCATGCTACCCAGACTTTGGCCTGGTCCTACTTCTAACAGGATTTGATACGGAACTTGCCATAATGTTTCAATTCCATCGGCAAAACGTACAGTTTGACATAAATGCCTACTCCAATAGCTTGGATCGGTTGCTTCTTCTGCTTTGATCCAGGTTCCGGTAACATTAGATATGTAAGGAATTTTAGGAGCTTTAAGGTCAAAGGTTTTAACAAGTTCGATGAACGGCTCTACAATCGCCTCCATCATTGATGAGTGAAAAGCATGGCTAGTCTGCAATTTCCTACAGGCAACCTCAGTTGTCAGAAGCTGCTGCTCTAATTTAGCTATGAGTTCTGTAGGTCCCCCAACTACACAGATCTGAGCCCCATTAACAGCAGACAAGCACAGATGCTCTGTAAGCAGTGGCTGCAGTTCCATCTCTGAGAGGGAGACTGCTAACATTGCTCCTTCGGGTAATTGTTGAATGAGTTGACCTCTTTTAGCAACCAGAGCTAAAGCTTCCTCCAGAGATAAAACACCAGCTAAAGTTGCGGCTACATACTCGCTGATGCTGTAACCAATAAGCGCCTTAGGCTTTATCCCCCATGCCATCCACATTTGGGCTAGCGCATACTCAATGACAAACAGCGCTGGTTGAGCAATATAGGTTTGATTTAGTTTTTGAGTATCGACATCTACTGGAGTCTGCCCACGTTGCAGCATCCTTCGTAAATCTAGCTTTTGAGAAGACATGTTTGTTTGCTCAACTTGCTTGGTTTGTTCCTTTTTGGGATAAAGTACATCTCGCAAGTCAAAACCTAGGTAAGGTTTGAGGAGCTCTGAGCAACGAGCTATATGTTCGCGAAAAGTTGGCTCAAGCTGATAAAGCTGTAAAGCCATATTGACATATTGCTCTCCTAAGCCAGGAAACATGAAAACTATAGATCCATTGTTAGTTTCTTGAATGCTGCTGGTAAAAACACGTTTAGGATCTCTGGTTTCTAGCGCATATGCTGCATCTTGCCGATCGCGGCAAACAAGCATCCGGCGATAATTAAAAGCTTTGTCATCAGTTTGAAGAGTATAAGCCACATCAGCCAGATTAATTTCCTTTTGCTGGTTTAAAAACTCTGCTAAACTATCGTTCGCACTTTCCAAGGAAGATTGGGTTTCGCCAGATAGAACCAGTAACTGCCACAGCTTAGAAGAGTCAGATTGATCGTTACTATCAGAAATTAAAGAGTTGTTTTTCATTACTTTTATGCTTAATATTGGAACTTTAGTAGCTTCTTCAGTACTTGTTATGCTGAATTTTTAATTAAAGTTCATATCTTTGTGTTAATATAAAGACTCTTGGCGCTTGTAACTTAAATTTTAGAATTACCC
Source organism: Cyanobacteria bacterium J06635_10 (assembly GCA_039820385.1). Lineage (GTDB taxonomy): Bacteria > Cyanobacteriota > Cyanobacteriia > Cyanobacteriales > Nostocaceae > Rivularia. The sequence continues at coordinate 243 of JBCBQE010000671.1, read as the reverse complement.
ATAAAAGGCTGAGATACCTTTCCCCAGCTATTGCCCAGCAAGATTTTAAATCGCTGATTAACCGACGTATTTAGCTTACTATGTACTGAAGAGCCTTTTATTATTTTTACAAATATTATCTAAAACTTAGGTTAAATTTTAATCCAATATCTTTAGTTCTACATAATCAGGAAAAGAAGGTGTACGCTCTAAGTTATTCTCAAAAATAATATGACCATTTCAAGAAATTAATACTTCAAATGG
>JBCBQE010000670.1:0-4273 GCA_039820385.1 Cyanobacteria bacterium J06635_10 | reverse complement strand
GCTAAATTCATGCAGGCATTAATGCTCATTATTGGAGTTATTGGAGTCACTGTACTGATTGTAATACGGAGTCGATTATTCCCTGGAAGTGATGCGAATAAACTAAAACAATTTAATGTAGCAGCTATTAGCCCAGGTGGTAATTATATTGCTAGTGCTAATTCAAATGGTCGAATCATTGTACAGGATACTCAAAACAAACAAGAGTATCCCATTGATAATAATGCTCCAATTAAATCAGTTGCAATTAGCTCAGATGGAAATTATATAGTTACTGGTAATGAGAAGGGAAATGTAGAGTTATGGGATGTAACTAGTAAAAAAAAAATTGAAATAAATAGCAATAATAATTTGAAACATGAAAAAGCTGTTTTGTCAGTCGATATCAATGCGCTTCAGAATAATAAGATAAAAATAGTTAGTGGTGGTGCTGATGGTAAAGCATTATTGTGGACGGTAAGAGTCATTAATGGTAATGGAGAAGCAACAATTGACGAGTTATAGCGTTTTCCAAGCAGATGAAGTACACCTAACTTTTCATAAAGCTTTAAAATATAAGTATACGAATTTTAATGTGTACCTCACTAGACTAAGAAAGGCTATAGTAAAGTAAGTAAATAATCAAAATAGAACTAAATTATTGAAGCTAAATTTATAATCATAATTATTATGCTTTCAATTCAATTTCTACTTACTGCTGTCAAATATTGTGAAAGGAATCTTATTCCATCAGTGACGCAATAGCTCCATAAGATTTATCAAACAAGACAGTGGCAGTACCAGTTTCACCATGTCTTGCTTTAGCCACAATCAGTTCTAATATTTTTTGGTCTGACGTATTCGGATTATAGTATTCGTCTCTATATGCAAGGATAATATTATCGGCAACCATCTCTAATATTCCCGACTGGCTAAGGTCGCTCATTGTTGGTCGTTTAACTGGTCTACTTTCGACAGCCCGATTGATCTGGGAAAGCGCTAATACGGGAACATCCAAATCACCTGCCATTTTGTAAAGTTCTCTTGCCACTGCCCCTAACTCATAACTGCGATTACTGCTCGAATCTTCAGCCATCATTTGTAAGTAATCAATTACAACCAAGCCTATTTTTCCTTTCTTGGTTTTGATTTGACGACATTCATGAGCAATGTCAGAAACTTTAACTCCCCTACTGTCGCTAATATAGAGCGGTAAAGTTGATGCAATATTGACGATTTTATTTATATTGCTTAATTCCCAATCAGCCAAAGTTTCACTCAAAGCCCGGTGCCTGCGGATACGGTCGCTTTGTATTGGTATAAGGTCACAATTTGAATAATCGGAAGCAATACTGATTAAACTCCATAAACGATATTCCAATTGCTCCTTAGTCATTTCCAGTGAAAAAAATATTACGGAAAGAGAATGACGTAATATCATCTTCAGTGCCAGACTTAGGGAGATAGCGCTTTTCCCCATTGATGGTCTGCCTGCAACCAAAGTTAACGTACCTGGTTCAAATCCCACTATCAACTTATCTAGTTGCTCAAATCCTGTTGAATAAATAGGATTGACATTTTCTATTTCTTTGTAAGCAGCAAAGGCTATTGTGCTGTTATGTTCGGTATTTGAGCAAGTCCTTTGATTGGAGATTTGAAAGATTTTTTGTTCGGAACTATCTAATATTTGTGGTAGCTCAATTTCTGTCTGATAGCCAAGTTGAACGATTTCGTTACCTGCTTTTATCAACTGCCTCCTTCTATACTTTTCCATAATCAAATCGGCGAGAAAATCGATGTTTACTGCTGATACAGTACGGTCTACAAGTGTTGCTAATTTATTTCGACCTCCTATACTCTCAAGTAAATTGTGGTCTTTGAGCCAACTAATAATCGTTAATAAATCTGTTGGTTTACCTTGATTATCAAGTTGCACCGCAGCACTATAAATATCCTGATGACCTTTGATATAAAAAGCTTCTGAGATTAAGTGAAAGCTTACTCTAGCAATAGCTTGGGGGTCTAGAATGATTCCGCCGAGAACAGCTTCTTCAGCTTCTATATTTGCAGGGGGCATCTGATGAATCATGTTATTTATCCTTTTGGGAATTATGGTTCAATTTTCACGATTTCAGGAAGAGCTATTTTTTTGGTGGCAATCGTTCTCTTTCAACAACGATTCTTTACAAGCAACAGTAGCAGTAACGGTTTGTTCTTCTAATTTACGCTTCCAATTTTTCACTTGCTCTCTTGCTTGTATTCGAGAAAGTTCTTCTTGATGTGTGGAACTCCGAGAAGCTTTATAAAAACGATATTGAACTTCCCAACGATTTTCTCCAGCTTTAGTCTTACTTGCCAACCATGCTTCTAAATCAATCACCTCCTGACTAAGATTTTTCGCTTTTTCTTGACAAAAATTCAAAAAACTCGCCCGCTCCTGTTCTGAGAGAGTCTTTATAAAGTCTGAATAAGTCTTAATAGTCTGAGGGGTTCTCAAACCACCATCTGACAACGGTTTTGGCTGCTGCTCGTTTCCTATAGGAAATTGTGGTTTCCTATAAGAAACCTCGGTTTCCTCTACGAAACTTGGGTTTCCTATAGGAAACTGCGATTCACTATACGAAACCTTGTTTCCTATAGGAAACTCAGCATCTTTGTATTGGTCAGTAGTTATTTTAATTTTGACCTTCGATATTTGTGCTTCAATCAAACCAATATGATCTAATTTTTTAACTGCTTTTGATGCTGCTCCTTTGGAGATATTTAGCTCTTTAGCCATTTCTGTAATACTGTATTCGAGATGGCGATCGCCAAAAGGGTCGAGCGAGCGCAAGTAATACAGCACCTTGATTTCGGCTCCAGTTAGGTTTTTCACAGTTTCAACCCATTCGTCGTGAATTAGACGATAAAAAAGAGGTGTTTTTTGTTTGTGTTCGCCAGAATTAAACTCACTCTGGGAGCAGCAATTGTTTTTAGTCATATATTTTTAGAAAGCTTGAAACATTTAAGCCGAGCTACAGCCCTATCAGTTAGGCACTTAAAAATCGATGCTTAACAAAAACTGTTGGTGCTATGATGTGGGTACTCAAAGCCGTCTCACTTATTTGTGAGTCGTGATTACAAGAAGTAAGCATTGCTGAAATAGCAATCACAGAAATATAATATTGCTAATTCAGCAATTCAAAAGTAAAGAAATGTTGCGATGAGCAAGCACAGAGAAATCTTTAATCAGTTATTGTCGGCTTTTGATTATTCAGCCAAACAAGTCAGCACTTGGACTGGAGTTCATCAAAGTCGTCTCAGTCGATTTCGCACTGGAAAACTCGATTTAGAAGCAGGAGAATTTTTCAGCTTACTTGCTTGTATGCCAAAAGAATTTCAAGATAATTTTTGGTTGAAGATTCGTACAGAAGAAACGGATTGGCGCGTAAAAATACTATCTGCAAGTGATAATGACATCGAAGAAATTCTTAGAGGATTAGCAGATAGATGGGCAAAAGTCGCAAGTAAGACAAAAATAGCTTCCTAACTTACTTTTTGCTGCTGGATTCTATTTGTAGAGAACGAAGAATGACTATTCTGCTATCCAGAAGCAGAAATTTATCAAACTGTTGAAAATTAGGAAAATTAAAAAATTAGCGTGGTTAAATATTCGGAATTTAACTATCGGGAGAGTAGTCAATACTATTTTTCAACGAAGCAACTAAACGCATTTTCAGCTTACGCAATCGCTGTACTAAACGTAAGCCATGCTGCGTTATTAGAATACGAACCGCAAATGCACTACATTTTTTATTCATAACTGTAAACTCCAAGTGCGAGTAAATAGGGAATCAATTAACGAGACAGTAGATATCCGCATGATTTAAAATTATGCGGGTATTAAAATCCATCAACAAATTTTCTGATGGTTTTACTGTAGCCGAAAACACTTAATACAAAATGATGACTAAATTACAGGGAAAACAAATCTATCGAAAGTGATAATTGTTTTACTATTCCTGATTTCAAGAATTATTTTTTGCGCTCAATAAAAAAGTTTTTATACGAATATATAGCTGAATATTCTATGTAATTACATAGTTAATTTGAAAATGAATTCTATTAAATTTAGAATTTATAGACAGTCAAAGACTAATGTAAACTGACTTACAAACTGGCATACAAGCAAAGCCATTTGTGATAGCGAATCTCTCTTTGTCTCCCCAAATCAGGCTATTCAACTACTATCTGAAGGAGCAAGATGCTCAACGCGCGATGAGCTTCCTGTCCGATTTGGCCGACTTGAAAGACG
>JBCBQE010000669.1:0-4280 GCA_039820385.1 Cyanobacteria bacterium J06635_10 | reverse complement strand
AGACGTAGCAGCGCATTGCATGAGACGTAGCAGTGCATTGCATGAGACGTAGCAGTGCATTGCATGAGACGTAGCAGCGCATTGCATGAGACGTAGCAGTGCATTGCATGAGACGTAGCAGTGCATTGCATGAGACGTAGCAGTGCATTGCATGAGACGTAGCAGTGCTACGTCTCTACATTTTTTGTTTTATAAATACTTTTGCAACAACGCCGCCAATTTTTCCTTCGTCTTTGCTGGTGCTTTATCTAAAGGTGTCAATATTGCATACTTTAAAGCGGAATGTGCATCGCTTTGCGGTGGATTTTGACTTAAACGACTTACGGTTTCTTGAATTACCTTTTGTGCATTGACGGCATTCTTCTGTAAATTAGCAACGATCATTTCTACAGTTACACTATCATGGTCGGGATGCCAGCAGTCGTAATCCGTCGCTAGAGCTAAAGTTGTATAAGCAATTTCAGCTTCTCGTGCTAACTTCGCTTCCGTTAAATTTGTCATGCCAATAACCGTTGCATCCCAACTGCGGTAAAGATGCGACTCGGCTTTTGTAGAAAAAGCTGGTCCTTCCATACAAACATATGTACCACCACGATGTAAAGTGATATCGGGAAGATTGAGAGAATCAATCGCATCCGCTAAAATGGTAGCTAAATTATTGCAAATTGGATCCCCGAAAGCGATGTGAGCAATAATTCCTTCACCGAAAAAGGTGGAAACTCTATGTTTTGTGCGATCGATAAATTGATTTGGTACTACCATATCCAGCGGTTTAACTTCTTCTTTTAACGAACCCACCGCTGAAGCTGAGATAATGTATTCTACACCCAACTGCTTCATGGCGTAGATATTAGCACGAAAGGGTAACTCGGAAGGTAGCAGCGTATGATTGCGGTTGTGTCGCGGTAAAAAAGCAACCTGCGTTCCTTCTAATTTCCCTAAAATCAAAGCATCGGAAGGTTTACCAAAGGGAGTATCCACTTCAATTTCTTCTATATCCTTAAGTGCATCCATCTTGTATAAACCGCTGCCACCAATAACCCCAATTTGAGCCTGTGTCATTATGTTTTCCTGTAAATTTAATTCATATCGTGGTTATTGTACTTGGAAATGGGGATTTAGGAGTTAAGAGTTAGGAGTTAGGAGTTGGGAGTTATCAGTTGTAGAGACGTAGCACTGCTACGTCTCTTATTGAGTTGGGAGTTGAGCATTATTTTTCTCAATTTTCTAATATTACATCTTCGTAAAGTAATTCAATGGGGAATTTAAAATCAACACTCATTAAATCAATTTCATCACCTTGATTATAAGTTTGAAGTTCCCACAAACCTTTTTCATTGAGTCGGAAACATTCTACTATAATTTGTTCGGCGCTGATTAAAATATATTCTTTCAAAGTTGATATTTGTCGATAGTTTTGGAATTTTTTTCCTCTATCTATTGCTTCGGTACTGGGAGAAAGAACTTCTACAATTAAACAAGGATGATAAATCACTTTTGTCGCGCGTTTATCCCTTTCGTCACAACTTACCATCACATCGGGATAATGAAAAGGACCATTTTCTGATACTCCTAGTTTTGCATCTGCCATCTGTACTTTACAACCTTTTCCTCGTAGATGATTTTTGAGGGCAGAGGCTAAATTTAAAGCAATGTCATTATGGGGAATAGTTCCCCCTGTCATGGCGACGACTTCACCATTAATATATTCGTATTTAAGTGGTTGTTGTTCTTCCCAGTCTAGATATTCCTGGGGTGTCATATATTGATAATTAGGAATTGCGACCATGATTTTTTATTTTTTTGATTATATTTTGATGTTAGCAGATGAAGGTTTTTTATATACCTTGAATTAATCTCATCAAAGAAATGATTATTAACAATAATTATAAATAATTTTACCGTATTATCACCGAACATAATTTGCACAGATTTGGGTATTAACATACGTTCCATAAATAGGACTAAGAATGTAATATTAATTTATCAGTGATGAGATAAATATTTTCAATTCTAAATCTATAGATAAAATTAAATTAGGCTTTGCTATTCGATCGTCTTTTTCTCATTTTTGGCGAGACGAAATAACTAATTTAAAACAGAATAAATACTCACCTCTCATCATTGGTAAATTATATGAGTAGAAATAATTATAATTCCCAACTATATCCCGTATTTGATAATAAAACCCAGGAAACGCCAGAAATGGGTGGAGGTTTATCTGTAATAGGCTATTGGGCTGAACATACGCTCTCACCAGAAGGAGCTAAACTTTGGAAAACTTTATTGCATAAAAGTGCTTGTTTATCTTGTGCTTGGGGTACTGGTGGACAAAAAGGTGGTTTTAGCAATGAGTCAGGGGAAAATTTACAGCGTTGTATGAAGAGTGTTGAGTCAATTTCAGCAGAAATTCAACCGGCTATTCCTAAACCATTTTTTGAGAAACACTGTATTAATCAGCTTCAAAAACTCACTTCATTAGAAGCAGATAAACTCGGTAGATGGAGTTTTCCTGTAATTTTACGCTCGGGAAAGTCTCATTACGAACTAATTAGTTGGGATGAAATTTATGAAATTGCTGAGAAAGCTTTCGCTAAAATACCAGAAAGAGTAGCTTCTTATAGTTCCGGACGTTCTTCTAATGAAGCGGCATTTTTATTACAATTAATGATGAGAACTCTCGGTTCTAATAATTTAGCTGATTGTTCGGATTTATGTCATGCACCTTCGAGTTTTGGGTTGAAACAAAGCCTTGGTACTGGTACTTCTGTGGTTAGTTTATCAAGTTTAAAACAATCTGATTGCATCGTTTTAGCAGGTACTAATGCTGCTTATAATCATCCCCGGTTGATGAATGAATTAATTAAATTACGGGAGCGTGGTGGTAAAGTAATTGTAATTAATCCGATGAAAGAAGTCGGTTTAGTAAAGTTTGCCTCTCCTGCTTTTCCTGTTAAGTCGCTGTTTACAGGTTCTGATATTGCTTCAATTTATTTACAGCCAATTCCCGGTAGCGATGTAGCTTTATTTATGGGAATTCAAAAGGCTTTGTTGCAAAAAGGTAAAATTAAAAACGAGTTTTTAGAAGCTTATACTGAAAATTGGCAAGCGGTAATTAGTCACGTTGAAAACACATCTTGGGAAACGATTACTACAACTTGCGGCGTTTCTCAAATAGAAATTGAAAGCGCTGCAAATATAATTACTAGTTCTCAAAAAGTTGTATTTGCTTGGGCTATGGGAATTACTCAACAAAAAAACGGTGTTGATAACATTTATAGTATTGTCAATACTGCCTTAATGACTGGTAATATCGGGAAAAAAGGAACCGGAGTCATGCCAATACGGGGACATTCCAACGTCCAAGGTTTTGGTTCAATGGGTGTAACGGTAAGGCTTAAAAAAGAAATTCAACAAGCATTAGAAAAATTATTAGGTCGTTCTTTAAGTCAAGTCAAAGGATACGATACTCACGCTTTAATTGAAGCTGCTGATTCTGGGAAAGTTGATACATTAAGTTGTATTGGTGGTAATTTATATGGTGCTAATCCCGATTCTCAGAAAGTTAAAAGGGCATTAAATAAAATTGAAACGATAATTTATTTAGCAACAAAACCTAATCTCGGTCATTTCCACGGATTAGCTCATAAAAATACAATTATTATTCCCGTATTTAATCGCTTTGAAAATCCTCATAAAACTACTGTGGAATCTGGTAATAATTTCGTAAGACTAAACGACGAAGGAGAAACCCATCTCAAAAAATCTGACTTAATTGCAGAAGTAGATTTTTTAACCGAATTAGCTCATCGTATACATGGTGAATATCCGGTAAATTGGCGTAAATTACAAGATACAAAATACATCAGACAATTAATAGCTCAAACAATTCCTGGATATGAGAAAATCGCGACAATTGATCAAACCAAAGAAGAATTTACCATTGGCGATCGCATTTTAAAAAGTCTTCAATTTCTGCTTTAAAAATCGCATTCACTTCGGGATAAAACATCACTCCCGCACCTTCACGTACTTCTCCATATATAATTTCCACATTCTCTAATTCTCCCACATTTCCCTTTACAGTAACCCGTTGATGTTCTCTAAAACCTGCTTTTTCAACGTCATCTTTATTCATTAAAATACAGTTACGATGAGGTATTCCTCGATATTTATCTTCAGTTTGATAAACTACTGTATTATGTTGAGCATAACTACGTCCGGTCATTAATGCTACTACTATACCTTGCGTACTATCAGCAACATCGAAATCTTTTATT
>JBCBQE010000668.1:0-4284 GCA_039820385.1 Cyanobacteria bacterium J06635_10 | reverse complement strand
GACGTGTATACCAAGAAGCTCTCAATGTGAAAAATAGTAATAAATCTGTATTTTTACAAAATTACTATACTATACTCGAATGCAACTTGTTTGCTAATTCAAACACCAGATTTATCTTGTCACGAGATTCAGAATTAACAAAGTTAAGAACTGATATCGAAAACCAATTTTATCTTCTTGGAGAAGATATAAACAAGTCAAAATCTTTAATCTTACAAAAGATTTCTGAAGCTGAGGATAGTCAAGAATTAGAAAATAATTATATTCAAGAAATTCGTCATATTATACAACAACAAAGTCAAGTATTGAAAAATAGTCACAAACCTTCATCTTGGAATGATGAAGAAAGTCCATGGGAAAATTACATGAGAATGGGTATTTATGCTTTAGATATTCTATCTACAGCAAATGATATTTTAGTACTCGACCAAACCAAAATTGCTGGGTAAGGAAGCGTGAGTAGTGAGCCTCGCCGTCACCCTAAAGGGTGCGGCTACACGTACTAAATCCGCCGAAGCGGATTAGTTCAAATCAAGGTTTTGAGCCTGCGTAGGCAGGTTTTGATCGTATAGCCCCAGGCTTTAGCCTGAGGGGGTTTGAAAACACGCCCTAGGTCCTTGCCCTCTCCTTACTAAGGAGAGGGGTGCCCGTAGGGCGGGGTGAGGTTAGAGTTCCTGAGGCTACTACAATAATCTACATCGAGCCGTCCTACCTGGGGACGGTTTTTGCTTGTTGTATTTCTTGTAGGGTGCAATCCTGACCTAAAAAAATCATTACCATAGAAGAGGACGTAACAAAATTTAAAATCTAAAGTCTAAAATCTAAAGTCTAAAATCTAAAATCTAAAATCTAAAATCTAAAATTTATATGACTTCCAAATTACCTCTACCAGAACCCCATAGCAGTAATTATTCTAGTACAGAAGAATTAGATAAGGCGATTTTCACTTTTGAAGAGATTCAGGCGGAACTCCACTATAAGCAGGCACAAAGTTCGCTGCAAGCGATGGTTACCAATCTCGATCTGAGTTCTGAGGAAACTCAAGGATTGGAAATGGAAATTGCCGATTTAGAAACTATGCTGACAAAGTTGGAAAGCATGGTCATACAAATTGCTGCTTTTGGTATGGTGGGAAGAGGTAAGTCTTCTTTACTAAATGCAATGGTTGGACAAGAGGTTTTTGAAACTGGACCTTTGCATGGTGTAACTCGCGATGCACAAACAGTTAATTGGACTATTAATGAAGAAACTGTGGGTGAGTCTCAACGTGCTTTAAGAGCTACTTTCCTTAGTGGTAGCGGCCAATCCCAAGTACAGTTGATTGATACCCCCGGATTGGATGAAGTTGATGGAGAAACTCGAACTGCATTAGCCGAACAAATTGCACAACAAGCCGATCTAATTTTGTTCGTCATCTCTGGGGATATGACAAAGCTCGAACATGAAGCTCTTTCCCAGTTACGAGAAGCGCGTAAACCAATTTTATTAGTATTTAATAAAGTAGACCAATATCCCAAAGCCGATCGAATTGCAGTTTACGAGAAGATTCGCGATGAGCGGGTACGGGAATTACTTTCACCGGATGAAATTGTCACTGCTGCTGCTTCACCGTTGGTGAGAACAATGGTTCGTCGGCACGATGGTGAGTCTAGCGTAAAGTTGCGCAAGGGGAAACCTCAAGTTGAGGAACTAAAACTAAAAATATTGGAGATTCTTCACCGCGAAGGTAAAGCTTTGGTTGCTCTTAATACTATGCTTTATGCTGACGAGGTGAACGATCAATTGGTGCAGCGCAAACTGCAATTACGTGAAACTGCTGCTTCGCAGTTGATTTGGAAGTTCGTAATTACTAAAGCTCTAGCTGTTGCTCTTAACCCAGTAACTGTAATCGATATTATCAGTGCTGCTACAATCGATGTTTTCTTAATTCTGGGCTTATCCAAACTTTATGGAATTCCCATGACAGAAGCAGGTGCGATCAAATTGCTACAAAAAATCGCCCTCAGTATGGGCGGCATTAGTGCCAGCGAATTGCTAGCAAATTTAGGATTGGGTTCTTTAAAAACTTTACTTGGTATTTCTGCACCAGCTACCGGCGGAGCAACGCTTGGCCCTTATGTATCAGTTGCACTGACTCAAGCCGGTGTAGCTGGTGTTTCTTCTTATGGTATTGGGCAAGTCACCAAAGCATATTTAAGAGCCGGAGCGACGTGGGGCCCAGATGGACCAAAAGTAGTAATTGGTAAAATTTTAGCTAATCTTGATGAGTCTTCAATTCTGAATCGGATCAAAAATGAATTGCAAATCAAGCTCAAAAAAAGTGTGAAGTATCAAGGATGAAAGATGAAAATATTGATTTCATATTTCATACTTAATACTACTTAATACTACTTAATTTTTTTTAGCTTTTACTCTTAAAGGAGTTTAGCCATTCTTGTACTTGAGTTTTAGCAATATCGCGAGAGCCAAGTCCGAAAGAAAGGGCGATCGCGACAGCTAAAGCACCCAATAACAAACCAAAGGCTAAGTTAACGATATCTGGAGCAATGCCAATTTGTTGCAGTGCCATCGCCGAAACTAAGACGATAATGGATATTCTGGCTACCTGACCTAAAATTCTAGCTTGAGCATTACCGGAACTGGTGATGATGCTGAATGCTAGATTTGCCAAGAATAAACCAGCTGCAAATACTACCAATCCAGATAAAATCCGTCCCAATATAATCACAATGCCTGTCACCAGTGTTGTCAAAGCTGGAATATTCAGGATATTAATTGCCGCAACAGCAGCAAATAGCATAATGCCGATAAAGACAATAATACCGACAACTTCTGATGGGGTGCGAGATGTTGGTGAAGGAACTTCTCCTTCTGCTGTAGATGTTGTTCTTGTCGCAGGTGTGGGTAAACCCAAGATCGAAAAGATGTTATTGAAGCCTATGCTTGTGAGGATGCTAGTAACCAGCTCTGATAAAAAGCGTCCCAAGAAGTAGGCAACAGTCAAAATTGCCCCTGCTGTGAAGATTAAAGGTATAGCATTGAGAACCTGTTGCAGCATTGCAATTGCAGGTACCGAGATAGCCTCAATTTGCAAGGTTTGAAGCGCTGCGATCGCTACAGGAATCACAACTAAAACGTAGACAATCGTACCTAGAATCGAAGATAAAGACTGTCCAGCCGTGGAAGTTTGGGAGAGTCCAAACCGACTTCCTACATGATCGATACCAGTTGTAGCAAGCAGGTTAGTTACAATCCGACGAATGATATTAGCCGCAAACCAGCCAACAACGCCGATAATTACTGCTCCTAAGATATTCGGCAGAATCGCCAAAATTTCCGTTGTTAAGGCTTCTACTGGTGCTAGTGCTTGTTGCAAGCCCAGAGAATCTAGTACTGGCATCAAGAACAATAAGAAAATGAACCAGTAAAGAGCAGTACCAATAGTCTGGGAAATAGAAAGCTGATTGCTACCACCAGCAGCTGCATCTTGCTGCGTATTTAATCTTTCATCTACGTTTAAAGCGTTGAGAGCATTTACTGTCAAACTCTTAACAAGAGTCGCTACTAACCAAGCCACTCCCAAAATAATTCCCGCACCCAGCAACTTGGGTAAGAATTCCCCAATTTGATTGAGAAAGGAATTCAGTGGTTCAGAAGCTACCTTTAGGTTTAAGGTGTCTAAAACCGCAACTATGGTAAACAGTAGAATTACCCAAAAAACCAAGCCAGAAAGTAATTTCTCTACTTGGATAGATTGATTTCCACCCGTTAATCCAGAAGCAATACGGTTATCGATGTCAGTGCGATTGAGCAGCCCTTGGACTATAGCTTTAGCTAAAAAAGCAACCAGCCAGCCAATAAACAGAATGGCAACTGCACCTAGCAAGGAGGGCAATATCTCTATTACTTTTGCCAAAGCCACTTGAGTAACATCTCCAGCCGCGCCTACTGCATCTGTAGGCAACGGAGACGGCTGTGCCAAAATTGTCTCCATTCTTATTGACAAATCAGCACCCATCACTTGGGTTATATCTTGCCAAGTTGAAATCATGGTTTTCAGTTTTAAAGTTTAGTGTTATTGAAAAAAAACACCTTAGATGTAATGGTGGTTCATTGCCTGAGACAATATCACACCTTGACAACTTTGATTGTGTTTTGCAATTTAATTTACCAGTAAATCTTACAAATAATTAATATCAAAGATATTTTTTACTTTTTTTATTTTTATTTACTCTTTTTCCAAAAAAAGCTAATTAAAATACTTGACAATTACTGAATTAGATG
>JBCBQE010000667.1:0-4285 GCA_039820385.1 Cyanobacteria bacterium J06635_10 | reverse complement strand
CCAGAAGCATATATAACAGCTTTAAATGATTTTATCGAAGCATTAGAACTGGAACGTTTTTCTTTAGTAGTTCAAGGTTTTTTAGGTTCTGTTGGTCTACAATATGCCTTACGCAATCCCGATAAAATAGCCAACATCATTATACTCAATACACCAATTTCATCTACAGCTAAATTACCTTGGAAAATTCAACAAATGGGTTTACCTTTCGCTGGTGAAATGATGACTCAAGATCCTTTATTAGTCGATAGAACCTTAGAAGGTGGTAGCCGTTATGTTGTTAAAGATCGAGATTTAGATGTTTATCGCAAACCTTTTTTAAAAGCTTCTGCTGCCGGAAGAAGTTTATTAGCAGCCATTCGGAATTTGCAGTTAAAAACTGCAATGGCAGAAATAGAATCTGGATTCAAAGAATGGCAAAAACCAATTTTACTTCAATGGGGAAAAACAGATCCTTGGTTAAGTGTAGATATGGCGGAACAATTTGCTAATTCCGTGCCCGATGCTCAAATCGTTAAAATCAACGATGTTGCACATTATCCCCAAGAACATCACCATGAAGTGATTTTACAAGATATGAAGCCCTTCGTGCGTAAAACTTGAGGGAGAGGCAAGGGAACGAGGAGACAAGGGTAGAAATAATACCCCATCTCCCATGCCCAATGCCCCATGCCCTAAATTTCTTAATAATTAAGAAAAATCTTTTAAGTCGGCTGTAAGTAAGGATATCTCCCTTGTACGGTTAACTGTTTGCACTTTTAACTTTAAAGTCTTACCGACACCGCTATTTTCAACTATATTGAGCAATTCTTCGCCCTTAGTGACGGGTTTTCCGTCAACCGCAGTAATTACGTCTCCTACACGGATACCCGCATTAGCTGCTGGGGAATTTGGTACAATTTTTCCAACCAAAATACCTCTGATTTCGGGTAATTGAATTGGAGAATTGGGATCGGCATTGATTCGTCGTGCTTCTTGGGGAGTTAAATCATTCATTCCTACCCCGATAAATGGATGAGCAACTCTGCCGTTGCTTTCCAATTCAGCGGTGATTTGCTTGGCTTTGTCAATGGGAATCGCAAAACCAATACCCATTGCATCTGCACGAATTGCCGTATTTATACCGATAACTTCGCCTAAGGCGTTTAATAAAGGACCTCCAGAATTTCCGGGGTTAATTGCTGCATCGGTTTGAATAAACTCCAAACGCTTCGAGGAAATACCAACTTCATTGCTGGGACGTTTCAAAGTACTGACAATGCCCAAAGTTACCGTATTATCAAAACCCAGGGGATTTCCCACAGCGATCGCCCAGTCTCCAACTTGAACCTTATCCGATGAACCCAAGGGCGCAACTGGTAAATCGCTACCGGCGTTAATTTTTACCACTGCTAAATCGGTGATTTCATCCGCGCCTTGGACTTCACCTTCAAACTCCCGTCCATCTTTGAGACGAACTGTTACTTTATCTGCTCCCTTAACTACGTGAGCGTTGGTTAAAACTAATCCGCTCTTGTCAATAATAAAACCAGAACCTAAGCCGCGCAACTGTTCTGGAGGCAAGTTTCTAGGAAACGAATCGCCGAAAAATCTTCTAAAAAAGGGATCTTCCATGAAAGGATCGGGAAGACGACGGTCTACGGTACGTTCGGTATCAATACGAACTACTGCGTTTCCGACTCGATTAACCGCTGCTGTAACAAAACTACTGTTTCCGATTGCAGCAGCTGCATTTGATGGCTTTTGGGCAATCAAATTTGACGAGTCAAGCGCTAGATTTGGCGCGGGTTCTGCTTGGGAAGGTAACACGGAAATAGTATTAACACTCAGCAAAACCCCAGTAACAATTGCTAATAAATGCGTACTGAGTTGTCTGATAGATTTGGGTAAATATGTAAATTTCATCACCAAGACCGTTCTTTTGTCAGCCTGATTGTTAGTTATTCTTGACAATTATGTTTAAAGCTATTGAAAGCAGGTTGACCTTAGAATTATCGCCTATTGACGGGCTTTTAAGTTTTTTCAAGAAAAAACTTTTAAGGGAACCCGCTTAGGTTGTGCGTCAAGGGTTCCCATAAGAATTTTTTTAGAAGAAAAAAATTCTTATGGGTGCCCGTCACGCCCTCAGTTTCGCTTTTTTACGCCTTAATGCTTAGTATTAAGGTATTAAGCGAATTGTACCTGCGGTTCAATTTTATTAAAAATATTAACAAACATAGAGTTCGGGTTTTTTCTATTGACAAAACGAATATACTAGCATTTGCTGCAACTTTGGATTGCAGAACCTATAGTAGCTGGCGGGTCCTTTGCGTTACGATTGTATATACTGCCTTAACCCGAATAATATCCGATGAATGGAACTTCAAAACAAAATGAGCAGATACTGAGTGACAATACAGCCCATGAAACACAAGAACATGACCATAATCATACGCACTCAGTTCACCCCCATGTCCATAGCGAAGAGTCTTTACGAAAAATAGTTAATCGCCTATCCCGTATAGAGGGGCATGTTAGAGGAATTAAGACTATGGTGCAGCAAAACACCCCTTGTCCTGATGTTTTGTTACAAATTGCTGCTGTCAGAGGTGCAATTGATAAGGTAGCCCGGATTGTTTTAGACGAACATTTAACGGAGTGCGTTGCCAGAGCTGCAAAAAATGGCAATATTGATGCTGAAATGGAAGAATTAAAGGCAGCTTTAGATCGGTTTTTGCCTTAATGAATGATAATTTTAACTTTAACCAGGGAAACCGTTTTAGTGGTATCTATATTTTTCATAGTTTAGATGAATCTAAATGAATTTAAAAAACTATAGATTTCATTATTGTTTCAGTGGAAATTCAAATAAACCACTGATTATTTTTTTACACGGCTTTATGGGTAATATTCATGAATTTGACGAGGCAATATCTTTATTAAGTAATGACTTTAATTGTCTAAATATTGACCTTCCCGGACATGGAAATACTCAAGTTTTGGGTGATGATGATTGCTACACAATGGCGCAAGTTGCTAATGCTTTAATACAATTATTGGATGAATTAAAAGTTAAGCAATGCTTTTTGGTTGGATATTCAATGGGAGGAAGGTTAGGTTTATATTTAACACTGCACTTTCCACAATTATTTAATAAAATTGTTTTAGAATCTGCTTCTCCTGGTTTATTCACAGAAAAAGAAAGATTAGAAAGAATTAAAAGAGACGGACAAATCGCTCGGAAATTAGCCAGAAGCATTCAAAGAGATGATTTTCTCAAGTTTCTGGAAAATTGGTACCATCAACCGATTTTTGGCAACATCAAAAATCATCCTCGATTTGAATGGATGCTCGAAAATCGCTTGCAAAATAATCCTTTAGAATTAGCTAAATCACTACGGTTTATGGGTACGGGGGTTCAACCTTCTTTATGGGATAAATTAAAAGATAATCAAGTTCCTTTACTGTTGTTGGTGGGAGAGAAGGATCTCAAATTTATTGATATAAATCAGAAAATGACTCAAGTCAATGATTTATGCCAATTACAAGTTATTGAAAATGCAGCTCACAATATACATTTGGAAAATACAGTAGTATTTGTAGAAAATATTCGAGATTTTTTTACTAAGTAAGTCGGCACTAATAAATCCAACTATATTACAGCTTAGCTAAACAGGCTTCTCTTTGAGAAGCCGCTTAGCGTCAACAAATCCTCGTTCAATCTCACTATTCCCTATTCCCTATTCCTAATTACTATTTTCTACGCGGAGCTACTAATCAGAAACAATTCGGCACAGTTAGGGAGTGAATTTTTAACTTCTTGCGGATGGGTTGAATTCCCCACCGTCATAGGGTTCCCTTAAAAGTTTTTTCTTCTAAAAAACTTTTAAGGGTTCCCGTCATACGATGAAAGAATTGGGTTGGGGTTTAAATCCCCATCCCAATTCCAGCCAACTTCGGCTCTTCCTTCTTCCTTCTTCCTTCGTTTTAAAATGAATGACCTTTTTCACCTAATTTCAACTTTTTTTTGATTAAAAATCATATAGTGATATGTATTCTTTTTAGCTTTAGTAGTAATATAAAATCAATTACAATGAGTTATAACTACATAGCTTCATAATTTGACAAAAATTCTGGAATAGTTGAAATTGTATGATTCGGCTAAAAATATCTAATAAACAATCCACTAAATCCAATGAAGATTGCTAGTAAAGAAAATTAAATTTTCCTTATACTATGACCAATTTCAATATTAGAACAATAATCAGGAATTTTTAGCCGAATCATACAATTTCAACTATTCCAG
>JBCBQE010000666.1:0-4289 GCA_039820385.1 Cyanobacteria bacterium J06635_10 | reverse complement strand
CAAGTATCTTGGTAACTCTGCTTTTTCAGAGAAAATACTTACCACAAAAATTTTTGTTAAATCAAATTAGCAGAGTTACCAAGATACTTGATTGTTTTGCCATATCTTTTTACTGATAAATAAACCAAAATTTAAGAAAACTAAATTACGTAATAATTCGGTTACATATCCATAGTATTTTTGTATATTTTTTTATATGTAGGCTATTAAGCTACAAGATAAACGAAGCTAAAAAATCGTTTGTCTCATACGCTAATACTTTTCAAGAAGATTGAATTTTTGATCCGCTATTAATGTATGTTTTGCACAAAAAATGCATCGAAGAATCACGACATTTCCGGTTACGGAGGGAACGGTTCACGATCGTAAAATATCCGCAAGTCGGTATCACTGAAGTTCGGTGACACCTCCACACATTTCGGTTTTACTCACAATATTCGTAAAACCGCATGGCACATGAGTATTTACTGCATTTTTCCCAGAGTCAGACCTTCTTTGATACAGGAAAGAAATTAGCTGTTGTGTCGGGCTGCACTACTTCGTAAGTACGCTATTCCTGGAATCAAAAAGCGTTTACCAATCAACCTTCCTGAAAAATAGTCCCATAATCGTCTCTTATCGATATTCGATAAGGTCTAAATAAACTCGCCTAGTCTTACGTATAAGTACTGAGAAAAAATGCATCGCTAGACATGTTAGCCGTTTTGATTCTTTGACTACTTGTTTCATCAATCATCAAGGTGCTATGCCTACTACTTTACTCACTAAAGAACTGAAGCATGAAATTTGGCAGTTATTGCGTGAATATCAGCAATATCAGTCAGCAGATGTTCGTAATCAACTGGTAAAACTAAATTTTGGACTTGTGAGAAAAGAGGCTTACTACTGGATAAATCAATGCCAAGAAAGCTACGATGACTTACTTCAAGTAGGCTGTTTGGGGTTAATTCGTGCTATCGAAAGATTTGATATTTCCAAAGGTCATGCCTTTAGTTCTTTTGCTATTCCTTATATTCGCGGTGAAATTCAGCATTACCTCCGGGATAAAGGTGTGACTGTCAGAATTCCCCGGCGTTGGTTGGCACTGCAACAGCAGGCGATAGGAGTTTCTCGTTCATTGCGGGAAAAGTATAATCGTCAACCGACTGACTCCGAAGTTGCCGCAGCATTATCTATTTCTCTTGAAGAATGGCAAGAAATTAAACTAGCTTGGGTAAATCGCGCTCCTTTAAGTTTAGATGTGCCTGTATACGATGGAGACGAAGATTCGGCAAGTTTAGCAGAATTAGTTCCCGACCATAATTATCGTAGTTTTCAACTGGCACAAGAAGACCAATTACGCTTACAACAAGCATTGCTTCAGTTAGAAAATCGTACCCGCCAAGTCTTGGAATTTGTGTTTTTACAGGATCTAACTCAAAAGCAAGTGGCTGAAAAGCTTGGTATTAGCGTAGTAACTGTTTCTCGTAGAGTCAAGAAAGGACTTAATTCCCTCAAGCATCTGATGATTACAGCAGAGGATTAATAAACCTCATAGCTCTTAAAACCTTTTATCAAAAGCAAAAGTATCATATAAAACAATCTTTGACTTAAAAAAAATTAGGTTATAACTGTATCAGATTTCACTTTTGATACAATTTTTCATCAAATTGATTTCATCGAATGAGAAATTTTCCTGTCTTCTCTTGAGAATGGCTAATGGGTAGACATTTAACAATCACAATTGCATCTATTTTGGCTTTAGCGATCGCTGGATGTTCTGGTGAACCACAAACTGTGGAACCGACTCCCAACAACACCACGGCAGCAAATAAGCAAGGCGAGAAAAATAAACCTTTTGAAGATCCGGTGGTGCCGGAGAAAACAAATAAAACTGTTGCTCGGGCTCCTTCGACCTTAATTCAACCGATTAATACTATAGAAAGGTTAAACATAGTACGAAAAGGGCGTGCCGATCCATTTGACGAAATTGTATCTCCTATAATTCCCACTACTAATCAAAACAGGGAAAATACTCAAATTAATCAAAATACTACGAGAAGTAAAAAACCTGTTCCCGTTCCACCTTTGCCTGCTTTACCGTCATCTAGTAGGACAAATGTATTAGCAAGGCGACCAAAGAGAAGTAGGGTTCTTCCTGCTACCACTGTTGCCAAGCCGCAAAGAAACGTGAATAAAAATTCTAATTCGAGTAGGGTGGCTTTAAGACAAATACCGAAACAAACTCCGAAGCAAGCTGACTCTAACGGTAGCAGCGTGACTCCAACTCCCGTTGTGCCGAAAGTCATGCCTGGAGTAATACCACAACCCGATCTTGCATCTGTATTACCACCACCACCTGAACCAAAGTTAGCTCAAGCTGTTTTAGTTTCGGGAGTAATTCAAGTTGGCACTCAACCCCAAGCCATCATTAAAGTACCTAGTGAACCTACTAGCCGATATGTTCAAGCAGGACAAAGATTAGCAAGCGGATTGCTTGTTAAAAGAATTGAAATGAATGAAGGTTCCGAACCAGTTGTTATTCTGGAACAATATGGTATTGAAGTAGCCAGGATGGTTGGAGAAGCGCCTATGGGAGCAAACCAACCAGCTACGGCTTCTACAGATAATTCTGTTTCTAGATTACCGTTGTTACCAAAATCTGCATCTATCGGAGCTTCTTAAAATATGGAGACAAGGGAAAAGATTGTATTTGCCGGTTTATCTTTGGCAGTTTACCGCGAAATTGCCGCTCATTTAGGAACTGTTATAGGAATAGAAGTGGGATTAATTCCCCAAACTTCTCAAGAGTTTGATTACAACCAAAGCCAAGTCGGCGGTTTATGGATTGATTATGGGACAAACTCCACTCCTCAAACCAAAGAATGGGTTAGGCAAATTCTCGCTTATTATCAAAATCGATATGGTGTCTGAGATATATAGCTTTTCCCAGTTAAATACAGTTAGAATCTAACCTCTCTCCTTCTTTGCCCGGAGAGAGGCTTTTAATTATTTTAAGATTACTGCAAAGCTCACCTTAAAAAAAGAGATTTTTTAAGATTCCCCGAACGGGGGTTGGAGTGATTCTGATTCGGGTCCTACTTAATTTATAATTTCAGTTATTTGACATTCCCACAGCTAAAAGCAGTGGGATTCATATGGCATAGCTCACGGATATCCATATTATCCATTCTTTTAACCGCGAGCTGGTTCCCAGGCTCACTCCGTTCTCCATATTGGAAGAGTGATATCTCCTTAACTACGTCAATTCGCAAGAAGGGCGTATACTTCCCGAGAGTCCCTCGGTAGGTTTTAAAGTCTTGTACTGACTCTTGTCATTGTACCATTTCACGGCACTTAAAAGTGCTTTCTCCAATTTCATCCCACGTTACCCTAACGGGTCGTGCCGCGCTGAACGCGCAGCGTGCCCGGAGGGCATATGAAAACCGTGGGCTTTCATTGTCGCGAATTCTGTAAACTGCCTTAGAAGTAATTCAGCGCTCAGATAGAAGTAAAAACGACTATTATAATGTTAATCTAATTACACTTAAAGCCAGCATAAAATTGTGTTTTAATCAAAACAACAATTTATGTGATGCAATTACAAGTAGAACTGCTATCAGTTTTGGGCATCACTCACAATGGAACAGTGGCAATTTCTGATACAGAAAGAAGGCGAACGTACTTGGCATCCTGTGGATAAGCCAAAAGTCGAAATTACGGAAGGTCGGTATCGAGTAGTTGCTCGGTCTAGCCGTATTAATACTGATGTGGAAGTGCGAGTAACTCATTCTTCCCCAAATGAAATCCCACCAAGACGACGTATTCAAAAACGAAGGCGGCGGAGCAATTCAGAAGGTTTAACGGCTGTAATTCCCTTTACCTATCTCAAATCGGGAATTTGGGAATTACAATGTTCTGGCGATTTGATGTCAGATTTTCTTGGTGCATCCTGGCAATATACTGTTAGTTTAGAGGTCATAACTTCTCAGTATGAGGGAAAGACAGTTTTGACGACAAGTTCTTCTGTGAACTTGGATAAGCAGTATCAAGTTACTGCCAAGAAGATACAGACAGATCGAGGGAAGCCAAAAATAAAAAATGTTCAAAAGGGCGTTTATTCCCCTTCTTCTAAAGATTTAAAAACAAATGATGCCCAATTAATTTCTTCTACTTCTGTAAAACCTGTCAAGAACAAAATTCGCAACACTACTGCTCGTAAACTAATCTCACCTCCTCCCAAGTCTGAGCTTAAAACTGATCCGCATAAAGTCGTTAGCGAAAAACCTGCTCAAAAAATACGAGAGTCG
>JBCBQE010000665.1:0-4294 GCA_039820385.1 Cyanobacteria bacterium J06635_10 | reverse complement strand
CGCTGTATTCGCCGTCTTTCCAAATATCAGCGATATGCGAGATGAATTGCTGCAATTAATGATGCGGTTTAAGCTCTGCTACGAAATTCCTCATAAACCCGGTAATTATATTGCGCCGCAGCTACTTGAGATTGAAGCACCGTTGAGGGGAGATGGGGTAGAGGGGGGAGAGAGGGGAGAGGAGCCACTGCGTTGCGGAGGAACACGCACCGTTGTAGCAAGTGGCGTGGGGGAGAGGAGCCACTGCGTTGCGGAGGAACACGCACCGTTGTAGCAAGTGGCGTGGGGTAGATGGGGAGAAAAAATATTATTGGAATAAATCTAATAATCTGATTTTGCGCTACAAATATGAATTCATGCCTAAAGGTATTATGACACGCTTTATTGTAGAAACACACGATTTGATTGAACAACAAAAACTTGTTTGGAGAAGTGGCGTTATTCTCAATCAAAATGGAACTCGTGCTGAAGTTATAGAAAATTATAATCAGAAGGAAATCAAAGTTAGTGTATATGGAAAACAGAAAAAAGTATTACTTGAAGTCGTAAATCGCGAATTTGAAAAAATTCATCTTGCTTTTGAGCGTTTGCAATATCAAACTTTGGTTCCTTGTAATTGTCAAGAGTGTAAGGGAAGTGAGAATCCTCATGCTTATACTTTAGAAGAATTGCGTAAACGTTTAAATAAGGGAAAATTTGAGATTGAATGTAGGAAAAGTTATGAAATGGTTGATGTTAAAAAATTGATTGATGATGTGAATTTCTCTCCTCAAAAGGAAAATGGGGAATCTAATGTTCCAAATCATATACCATCACCAAAGAAATTGTCTTGGAGTGGTGAAGAGATAGAAGAATTAACTAATGCTATTATCAAAGCTTATCCAGATAAATTTAATTTAAAGAAAATGGTTCGTTATAAATTAAATGAAAAACTAGATTTAATAGCTGGAGGAGAAAATATGGCGCAAGTAGTTTTTGAATTAATTGAATGGGCTGAGGCGAAAGGTATGTTAGAGAAATTAGTTCAAGCTGCTCTTGAATATAATCCTGGGAATAGAGAATTACAAAGGATATCGAAATATTTTTTAAATTGAGATGCTCCCTTGTATTTTAAATTTTAAATTAAAAAATAGTAAGACTTACGCGATTGTCACAAGCAGAAGGTGGTGCGTGACACCACAAGCCTTATTATTGCGTTATAAATTAGTGAGTGTACGAGCACCCTACAAGTAAAATATGCCAGTTTCGGCCATTCCTATTTACTTAAAGCCAATTACCAACAATTACAAAAGGTGCCCAATAGAAGGGATGTCTAAATCCTCGTTGTTTAAGTAGTGTAATTTGCGCTTGCCGTAATGCTTCTGCTTTGGAAATATTCGGTTTTGTTAATTGCTTGTAAAACTCTACCATAAATGTTGAAGTGGAATTATCATCTACTGGCCATAAGCTCGCTAAGGTACTACGTGCGCCGCTTCTAACTGCTACACCTGCTATTCCTAATGCTGCACGTTTATCGCCTTGTGCGGTTTGACAAGCACTTAATACTAATAGTTCAATGGGATTTTTGCTATACTCTTCTCGCTGTTGCAATAATGTACCTAATTGTTTTACATCAATGCGGTTATCCCAGGTGAGAACAAAGGTATCTTCGGCGCTGGAACTAAATTGTCCATGGGTTGCCAAATGCACGACGGGAAATGGTGTATTACCCATTTGTTTTGTTAATGCTTCGGTAGTAAATGCTTGATTGAAAAGTACCTCAGAAGAAATTTCTGATTGAATTTGATTAATTTCGGTTTTGACTCCAGGAAGTGACATAAATCCTTGTCTTGATTCGCTTAAACCGCCAACTAATACTTTTAATTCTTTATTTTCTAAAGGTTTGGAAGTAAATAGTTTTAATCCCGGCGTTAGTGCTAAATTGTACTTTTCTATTAAGTATTGTTGACCATCATAAAGCGCCGCCATGGGCAGATTTTTCATTGAACCATCAAGTACAAATGCCAGAGTTTTGATGCCGTTTGATTCTAATTCTGGCTCCGCTGGTTTAATCAGTAAATTGTAAAATTGTTGCGCGATCGCAAACCTTTCTCTTTTTGAAGATGTGCGTCTAAAGGAACGTCGCATTTTCTTAATGTTAGTTTCTAATTCCTTTTGAGACAACTGGGTGGTATAATGACCCAGTGTCTGATTAGGCAAGGAAAGAATAACTTCGAGACGATCTGGTAAAATAATTGGATAAATAATTGCTGCTTGCTCATCTATCTGATCGATTTGAGTGGCATTATTAGTTAAACAAGCTTCTCGAAAATAATTATCTAATTCTGCTAGTTGCAAAGATTCTATTACTTTACGAGCTTTTTGGAGATTGCTTTGAGTTACAATTCCAGTTTCCTTAACTGACTTAGACTTCCCCGATAATTGGGGTTGAAGCAATAAACCAACTAATTCCCGATAAACTGGTTCTACACTTTCACGAAAAGAAAACTGGACATTAACGTTACTAGCGACTAGATCGTTACGAATTGAGTCCAAAGTATTGACAGCTTCACCGTATGCTGATATAGCTTTATCTATTTTATTTTGCTTTTTTAATAATCGCCCTAATTGCCATTGCCAGCGATAAGCAATATCGGAAGCGTTAGTTGTTTGTGCGAGTCTCAAAGCCTCTTGTGTTAGTTTCTGCGCCTCAGATAACTGCTGTGTTTTTTCGTAAAGCTCTCCCAGATAACCCAAAGCATAAGATTGCGATCGCAAATCTCCTATTTGTTGAGCTTCTCTAACAGCCAAGGCAAGAAGTTTGGCACTATATTCATTTTGCCAATTGCCATTTTTAATTTTGGCGAGGCTTTGTACAAAGTTGACTTTTGTATATACAGTCTTACGACTCGGAGGTAAATTCTCAAGTTGGGGTTGAATTATTGCAACTAATTCCCGTGCTTGTTGCCATTTTTGCATATCTACCAACAGCCGCAATTGATTCAGTTGCGCTTCAATTTTTTGAATCGGAGATGTGGATGCAGCAATTGCTCGTTGATAATATTTAAGTGCCTCTTCAGGAGTTTGGTTATCCCGAGCATTATTGCCTAAACTAAGTAATGCCGATGCAATAACGCTTTGAGAATCTAATTTTTCTGCTATAGCTAAACTTTGCTTTAAAACTTCTTGAGATTTTGGTAAATTCCCCAGAAGCCGTAATGTATCGCCAAAATTGAGCAAAGTAGCAGCTTTAAGTAAAGATGGCGATTCATGAGCCAAGCTTTGATTTACTTGTTCTAAAGTAGCCCTAGCACGAGGATAAAGCCCTAATGCTTTCAATGCTTGAGATTGGTTGATTAAACTGCGGATATAACCGTTATTATTCTCTAGTTTTTCATAGATTTCGCCAGCATTAACCCAGATATCCAGCGCTTGTTGCGTCTTTCCTTGAGATAGTAAAAGACTGCCTTGAATATTTAAAGCAGAGGCTTGTAAAGACTTAGCCTGGGGTGTATCGAGATTATTTAATAAATTAAGACTATCTTCTATAACCCCATTAGCTTGCTGCCAATTTCCCAACTGTTGGTATGCCAATGCCAAATTACTCAACACGACACTTTGATTAAGAATGTCACCTGTTGAATTAAAAATTTGTTGTGCTTGCTGCCATTTTGCTACGGCTCGTGCAAACTCTCCTGCTTGGTAATATTTTTTTCCCGCTTCTACTAATTTTGATGGAGAAATTTCTTTCGCTTCAATCGCCGCAACATCAGATATCTGCACAGAAGACGAAAAATTTAAATTCGTTACTACTAAGCTAAAGAAAGTAAATATTAATCCTAAACTAAAGCGTCTGAAGAATTTCCTGGCAGACAAATAACGAAAAATTATCTTACATTTTTTCGTGACTTGAGTGATGTAGTTTGTAAAGGCTTTATACAGTAATCCCATTTATTTGCAAAAACTTGTCTAATTTTTTACTTAAACTTGAATTCTGTTATAGCCTATTTGCGGAGAGGGGGGAGAGGGGGTAGAGGGGGGATGGGGAGATGGGGGGATGGGGAGATAATTCAAAATCCCTAACTCCGGTGGTACTAACTCCTAACCCCTAACTCCTAACTCATTACTCATAACCCCTAACTCCGGTAGTATTAACTTCTAACCACTAACCACTAACTCCAATTTGATAGCGATTTTATAGTACATATGAACTTGTGACCGAAATATTTTAGATTTTACCCAACAGGATTTTGGATTGAATATTGATTGGTTGAGGGGCCCCTAGTTTTAACTATGGAAAAATCTAAAATCGTTA
>JBCBQE010000664.1:245-4295 GCA_039820385.1 Cyanobacteria bacterium J06635_10 | reverse complement strand
GGGTTGGGGTTTAAATCCCCATAGATATTCCAAACAACTTCGGCACTTCGGCTCTTCCGCTCAAACCTTCGTTTAACAGCGTATTTTTTTTTATTGTCATTTGTCGATATCTTTATCTGTAATTTAATTTGACATCTGAACCATTCGCGAATACCCTCAGATATCAAGTTTACCTTTAACGCTTTATGGTGAAGTCTTTGTTACATCTTTTAAGGGTGCCCGTCATGGTCCAAGGATGGTTTATACCTAGCTATTTATAGGACATTTGATTTTTCTGTTGGTTAAAATAAATTTAATTGTACTGGGGGTTTTTACTGAATTGTATATTAAGATATGATAAAGTTTCTGGACCTATCTTAAATTCATTTGATTTTCATCGATTGAAAATATTGTGATCCAGCATACTTGCTACTTTTTTTGACACCGTTTATACATATTGGATAAAGTTTTCATAAAGATTGGTCTAGCTTGAGTTATTTTTAAGTTCATCGATACTACGATTTTAAAAGTGTGATAAATTTTATATGCCGAAATAGCAGTTACTTTACATTTAATTCATGAAGTGATAAGTATTTGTACTCAATTAATAAAGGATAATTGAAATTGCTGTCAAGATTGAATTAATTAAATAACTGCCTTCATACTGCTATGGTAGGAGTCAAATTTTCGCTCAAAACACTATTTATAGAGACTTGGGAAATAATAGGTAGTTACTATTGTCACGCGAAGAACCGGCAAAGATTTGCGTGCTTAATATTATTGTGCGGGATGGTTAGAAATGCGTAAGCCTGTTTTAACAATTTTTTACCAATACAATCCTTGGAATACAACGATTGGAGGAATACAGACATTAATCAGTACTTTTATCAAGTATGCTCCAGACGAGTTTGAGGTGAGACTTGTTGGAACGGCAGACAATAAAAACCAGCCTTTAGATAGATGGCATAAAAGAGATTTTCTAGGCAAAGAGATTGATTTTTTGCCTTTGTTTGCGATCGAAGACGATAACGTTAGGGGTGCGATCCCCACGACGGTTAAATATACGGCTGCGATGATGGGGCGTTGCTATGCCTCTGATTTTATGCATTTTTATAGACTGGAGCCGACTTTAGCCACTTTAAAGTGGAAAGGGGAGAAAACCCTATTTATTCAGAACGATATTAAAAAGCAGATGACATCTGCGAATGATAAAAATGCAATTCTTTGGCGACGATTCCCTACAGCTTACTTTGCCCTAGAGCGGTTATTGGTTGGACAGTTTGACCACATTTACTCCTGCAATAGCGACTCGATGGAGTTATACAAGCAGCGTTATCCCAATTTATCAGACAGAGTAAGTTTGTTGAAGAATACTTTTGATGAAGAAGTTTTTTATCCAGTATCTAGTTCCCGACGCGATCGCCAAAGGCGGGAGTTAGCGAAGAAATTGAACCTTGACGAAAATACCAGGTTTGTGCTGTTCGCCGGAAGGTTGCATCCGCAAAAAGATCCCTTATTATTAATACGTTCTATAAAAGCATTAGACGAGCCAAATATTCACTTGTTAATAGCGGGTGAGGGTGAATTGGCTGCTATTGTACGTAATGAAATTAGTTCTTTAGGGCTGAGTCGGCAAGTAACAATGCTGGGAATAGTTCCACAAAAAGAACTATCCGAACTACATCGCGCTTGCAATGCCGTTGTATTAACCAGTGCTTTTGAGGGATTACCATTTGTGGTTTTAGAAGCGCTTGCTTGCGGTGTCCCAATCGTAACCACAGAAGCTGGTGAAACTCCAAAGTTGCTGTCTGAGGATAATGGGGTTGTTTGCTCAACGCGAACACCTGAATGTATCGCTTCGGCTTTGCGTCAAGTTGTGATGCATCCAGAGAACTATCCGGTTGAATCTTGCGTAAAAAGCGCTGCACCTTATGCTGCAAGTACTGTAGTGAATCAAGTTTACAGTCAAATGTGGCGACGTTGGGAGCAACGCTTAAAACAATCGCCAATGCCCATGGCGCTTACTTAAACTCAATTGAGAGCAAAGACGAGCAAAAAATGAAAATTGCTGTAATTGGTGCAAAAGGCCTACCTCCGAGACAAGGGGGAGTTGAGCATTATTGTGCGGAAGTTTATCCACGCATGGTAGCTCAAGGTCATAGTGTGGATTTATTTGCGCGCTCTTCTTATACTAATAGTTCTTGGTTGGAGAACTACGATTATGAGGGCGTTAAAGTTATTTCTTTACCTGATGTAGGTATGAGAGGGGTAGATGCTTTTATTACTTCTGCACTAGGAGCATTAGCTACCACTGGCAAGAAATACGATATCGTTCATTTTCAAGCTCTCGGTCCATCTTTATTTACAAGTTTATCGAGAATTGCAACCAAGTCAAAAATTGTCGTTACCTGTCATGGATTAGACTGGCAACGAGCAAAATGGGGTAAATTTTCTACCCGTTTGATTCAAATGGGCGAACAAACAGCAGTACGTTACGCTCACGGAATAATTGCAGTATCTGATGCACTAAAGACCTATTTTTTACAATCCTACGGAAGAGATACTGTATATATTCCGACAGCCCCAGCTTGCTATACAAGGTCTGACCCAGATTTTGCCTACGGTAGAAAGTTGGGTCTCTCAAGGGGGCAATATATGTTATTCCTAGGTCGATTGGTACCAGAAAAACGTCCCGAATTACTTGTGGAAGCCTTCAGAAAATTACAACCATCCAACTGGAAGCTTGTTTTAGCTGGAGGTGTTAGCAATACAAAGTCCTTTACCTCAAAATTATTAAACAAAGTTGCACGGGACCGCAAAATAATACTTGCAGGTGAACTCCGAGGAGCGCGTTTGGCGGAGATTGTCCGGGGAGCTGGGTTATTTGTCCTACCTTCAGATGTAGAAGGATTACCGATGGCCATGTTAGAAGCGATGCGCGAAGGGATTCCGATATTAGCAAGTAACATTCCACCTCATCAGCAATTAATTGGTGGGAGGCGAGGTCGGCTTTTTGAAGCTGGCTCTCTAGAATCTTGTGTTGACGAACTATCTTGGGTTACCCAAAACTCAACTCATATGGCAGCAATGGCCCACAAAGCACAGAAGTATGTAAATGTCAACTATAGTTGGGACTGCATTACAAACCAAACCTTAAAGTTATATAAAAACCTATTGGACTTACCTTCGGAAGTTAATACCAAAAAATCTGAAAAGGGATTGGCAGGAGTATTTAAGGAATAGGAAACAAGATTAGTGGTTAGTGGTTAAGAATTAACTTTAGGGTTCCGACTTAGAAATTAGAAAAGATCAACCATTTCGTGGTTAGTAGTTAGTGGTTAGTGGTTAGTAGTTAAGAATTAACTTTAGGGATCAACCTTAAAAATTAGAAAAGATCAACCATTTCGTGGTTAGTGGTTAGTAGTTAGTGGTTAAGAATTAACTTTAGGGATCAACCTTAAAAATTAGAAAAGATCAACCATCAACCAACAACCATCAACCATCAACTATCAACCAACAACCAACAACCAACAACCATCAACTAACAACCATCAACTATCAACTATCAACCAACAAGTATCAAAATGGAGAAAGGTATTTCATCGTTACTAATTGTTTTAAAGCGGCGAAGTTTGCCTGCGTTGGCTACTTTTGTTGCGGTAATTGGTGGAGCTTTTGCTTACCTGAACGTTACGCCGCGTCTTTACGAATCTTCGGCGCGGTTGATGCTCTCGCGAAAACAGGTGAGTGTTTCTGAGTTGGGTAGAGATTTAAGTCAAGTTGGAAATACCATACCTGGTGGTGCGAGTCCCCTAGCCGATCAAGCTGAGTTGGTGAAGTCGCAACGAGTTTTGGAAAAGGCGATTGAGATATTCCATTCTAAATACACTCAATACCCCCGAACAGATAAGCAGAGTTTTGGTGAAGATGGGTTAACTACGGAATATTTACGTAAAAATTTGAGCGTAAAAATAGTTCCTGCAACTAATATTTTGCAATTAAGCTATGAAAATCAAAACCCCGTTCTAGCGGCTCGATTGCTCAATGCTGTTTCGGAGGCGATGGTTGATT
>JBCBQE010000664.1:0-235 GCA_039820385.1 Cyanobacteria bacterium J06635_10 | reverse complement strand
TAAAGAATTTTTGGAAAATAAACAACTTCCGACTGTTAGAGCGAAATTACAGCAAGCTGAAGCGGCGGAAAATCAATACAGACGAGCCAGCGGTATTGTTGCATTTGACGAGCAAACTGAATCTTTAGTGGAGAATTTAGCCGAACTCGAAAACCAAGAACGAACTTTAACAGCTTTACTCGTACAATCGCGATCGCAAGAAGCTTCTTTACGACAAGTTACGGATGCGGGTAGT
>JBCBQE010000663.1:0-4300 GCA_039820385.1 Cyanobacteria bacterium J06635_10 | reverse complement strand
TTAACGCAATACTTAATATATTTGGACAAGAATTATACCTTAAACATAATCAAAAACTGAATTTGTCTCAAGATTTAGTTATAAAAAATGATATTAAAAAGCTGATTGATTCAATAGAGTCGATAGAAAAAAAAATATTGCTAAATCAAATGAACAAGTCACAAATCAGCTTTCAAAAAGCAATTACAGCTTTTATTATTGCTGGTTTGGTTAATTTAGGATTGGTATCCCAACTCTATTATCTGCTTAAAAATTATATTCTTAGATTGAAAAAAATAGAAAATGCCTTGCGACAAAGTGAAAACCGTTTGCGAGCAATTATAGATGCAGAACCAGAATCTATTCAGTTAATACAAAAAGACGGTACTCTTTTAGAAATAAATAACTCTGGGTTAGCGATGATGGAGGTAGAAACTTCTGATGTATTAATTGGTAAATCTGTATATTCTGTAGTTATACCGGAATATCAAAAAGCTTATAGATTAATGCATGAACGTGTTTGCCAGGGTAGCAAAGAAACTTTAGAATTCGAGATGATTGGATTCAAAGGTACGCGCCGCTGGATGGAAACATACGCCGTACCATTGCCAAGTGAAGCTGATGGTGATTTTTTACATTTAGCGCTAACTCGCGATATCACCCAACGTAAACTTTCAGAGCAAAAACTTTACGAACAAGAAGCACTATTAGATGTAGCTACAAATGCTATTTTGGTCAAAGATATTCACAATCGAATTTTATATTGGAATAAAGGTGCTGAAAATATTTACGGTTGGCAAGCATCAGAAGTTTATGGAAAAAAAGCATCACGATTGCTGCATAAAGAACATTCCTCACAACAAGACGATGCATTATTAACTGTTGTTAATACTGGAAAATGGCAAGGAGAGTTACATCAAGTAACTAAAGATGGTAAAGATATTTTTGTTGAAAGTAGGTGGACGCTATTGCGAGATAATAAAGGCAGAGCAAAATCAATTTTGGCAGAAAATACAGAAATTACCCAAAAGAAACTCCTCGAAACACAACTTCTAAGATCGCAACGTTTGGAAAGTATTGGAACCTTAGCAGGTGGTATTGCGCACGATCTCAACAATGTGTTAGCACCGATTTTAATGTCGGTTCAATTGTTAGAAAGAAAATTGCACGATTCACAACATTTACGATTGCTCAAAACTCTAGAAAATAATGCTCAACGCGGTGCAA
Source organism: Cyanobacteria bacterium J06635_10 (assembly GCA_039820385.1). Lineage (GTDB taxonomy): Bacteria > Cyanobacteriota > Cyanobacteriia > Cyanobacteriales > Nostocaceae > Rivularia. Next base: position 3,094 of record JBCBQE010000663.1, on the reverse strand, counting down.
ATTTAATTAAACAGTTATTATCATTTGCTAAAGGCATCGAAGGTAAACGTACTGTTATTCAAATCAAAAATTTAATTACAGAAATTGAGCAAATTATCAGAGAAACCTTTCCCAAATCAATTCAATTAACTGTAAATATACCACCACAATTAGGTTATATTCGCGGTGATACTACTCAACTGCATCAAGTGTTGATCAACTTGGTAGTCAATGCACGCGATGCAATGCCTCAAGGGGGTAAATTAGAAATTTCTGCCGAAAATCTGGTAATTGATGAACATTACACTAAAATGAATATTGATGCCAAAGTCGGTACCTATATTTTAGTCACTGTGGCAGATACGGGAATAGGTATGCATCCGGAAATTCAAGAAAGAATTTTTGAACCATTTTTTACCACAAAAGAAGTAGGTAAAGGTACGGGTTTAGGTCTTTCTACTGCTTTAGGTATTGTTAAAAAGCACGGCGGTTTTATTAATGTTTATAGTCAGTTAAATAAAGGTAGTATTATCAAAATTTATCTCCCTATGCAGCCCAAACAGGAAATAAATATTTCCTGTGGCTCGGAAACTGAAAACTTTAGTGGTAGCGGCGAATTAATTTTAGTAGTTGATGATGAGCCAGCGATCTGTGAAATTACTAAATCATCTTTAGAAGCATATAATTACCGCGTACTAACAGCATCGAATGGAATCGAAGCTGTAGAAATTTATGCCAAACATCAACAAGAAGTCAATCTAGTATTGCTAGATATGATGATGCCCGAAATGGATGGGAAAACTACTATCAGTATGTTACAAAAAATCAACCCCCAAGTAAAAATTATTGCAATTAGTGGCTTGGTGTTAAACCCGAATGCGGCTGATGAATATAGTTATAGCGTCAAAGAATTTATGTCTAAACCCTTTACTGGTAAGGAATTGCTGCACGCGATCGAGAAAGTGAGCAGGGAATTTAAATAGAATTTACAAAAAATTTTATAGCGTATATATTTTTTTGCCCTTTGTTTTTGTTAATATTAATAAAATTTTTAGAACGAAATATCATTATGGCTTTATACGCTGAATTGCATAGACATCTGGGCGGTTCGGTTGTACCCCGGATTTTATGGGGATATTTTGAGCGTCATTCCAGTGAGTTCGTGGAACGGTTTCGCAATTATCAAGAATTTGAAGAGTTTTACACCAAACCGCGCAATACCTTAGAAGAGTATCTGGAGTTGCACACTTTAGTTGAAAGCGTACAAACTATAGAGACTTTGCCTTACTTTATTTATCGTTTGGTACGTGGTGCGTACATTTTTGAAAACTTAGCGTACTTAGAACTCCGCTATACTCCCTACTTGCGAACGCCAGAACATTTGAGTCAATCTGAGAGAATTGACAAGATGGCAGAAATTGTGGATGTTGTTGGTAAAGCCAGCAAAGTATCCGAATATCCAATTGTCACGAGCCAGATTTTGTGTATGCACTCGCGCCTTCCCTATGAGGTGAATAAAGCGATTGTAGATTTAGCTGCTCAAAACAGAGATCATGTATGTGCTATAGATGTGGCAGGGGGAGATAGCGTTTATGGCGAACGTATGGACGAATGGATACAGCTTTACGAATATGCTTTATCTGTTGGTTTAAATACTACCGGACACCTCTATGAAACCAAAGATGGTTGTTATCAGGAATTATTACCTTATTTGATGCGAATAGGGCACGGTATTCAAATTCCCCTGCAATATCCAAATTTACTTCAAGATATCGCCAGACGCGGGCAATGTTTGGAAGTGTGTCCTACAACTTACATTAAAACGGGTACCTTGGAAGACATCCGAGAATTAAAATTGGTGTTTGAGCGTTGTTTTGATGCTGGGGTAGATATCGCTATTTGTACTGATAACGCCGGGTTACATAACGTGCGTTTACCATTTGAGTACGAGAACCTTTTAACCTACGACGTTATCGGCTTTGAAATGCTACAAGCTTGTCAGGATGCCGCTTTCCGTCATGCTTTTGCTTGGCCCTATGGGGAATGTCCGGCATTGTTGTTAGACGGTTTACTCCATCCTCAGCCGCAGAAAGCTGCCAATGACACGCCAGCGTTACCAGCCAACGCCAATGCGTAACTAGCGATTGATTATTAGTGATTTTTGTTGCAGCAAGTGAATTTTTATTGTTTACAGAACTTACCGAAAATTTTGGGTTTAAAGCCTCGCCCTTATAGGGCGAATTTTTATTCTATGCGGTTTCTTTATACTGATTATGCTAGTATAAGACCGGAGGAGATGATACCATGTTAATTTTTGAGTTCAAAACATACGGAAAACTAAAACAGTTTCAAGCAGTTGATGAAGCAATTCGTACCGGTCAATTTGTCCGCAATAGCTGTATAAGGTTATGGATGGACAATAAAGGTACGGGCAAGGCTGATTTGCAAAAATATTGCTCCGTGCTAGCTAAACAGTTTTCCTTTGCTTCTGAACTCAATTCGATGGCTAGACAAGCCAGCGCAGAACGAGCATGGTCATCTATTAATCGTTTTTATGAGAATTGTAGAAAAGGATTAGCAGGTAAAAAGGGATTTCCAAAATTTCAAAAAAACTGCCGTTCTGTTGAATATAAAACTACAGGTTGGAAATTAGCTCAAGACCGTAAATCAATAACTTTCTCTGATAAAAAAGGCATTGGGAGGTTAAAGCTAAAAGGTACTCGTGACCTGCACTTTTTTCAAATTAACCAGATTAAACGAGTTCGATTAGTCAAACGATCCTACGGTGTTTATGTACAATTTTGTATTGATTCGGAACGTCGCGAGAATATCACACCAACGGGGAAAACTATTGGGTTAGATGTTGGGTTAAAAGAATACTACACCGACTCAAACGGGGATGTAGTTAAAAATCCAACCTTTCTACGTAAGGGGGAAAAAGTATTAAAACGCGCGACTCGCCGAGTATCAAAGAAAGTAAAAGGTTCAAAGAATAGAGGCAAAGCTAGACATATTTTAGGTAAACGCCACCTTAAAATAAGTAGGCAACGTAAAGACCATGCTGTGAAGTTAGCACGGTGCGTAGTTCAATCTAACGATTTGATAGCCTATGAAG
>JBCBQE010000662.1:0-4310 GCA_039820385.1 Cyanobacteria bacterium J06635_10 | reverse complement strand
CCACCAACTAGCTAATCAGACGCGAGTTCATCCTCAGGCAATAAATCTTTTATCTCTCGCCATATGCGGTATTAGCAGTCGTTTCCAACTGTTGTCCCCCACCCAAGGGCAGATCCTCACGCGTTACTCACCCGTCCGCCACTCACTCCGAAGAGTTCGTTCGACTTGCATGTGTTAGGCATACCGCCAGCGTTCATCCTGAGCCAGGATCAAACTCTCCGTTTTGGATAAGCTGAACACTTTTCGATCGCTACTTCTGTAACTACCAAAGCATTCAATGTCCTTGACTGACTGATTTTAACCTCAGTCTTGGTTAATTACTTTACTAACGCAGACCTTTTATGGTATACTGGCTTTCAAACAAATATATGATTTTCTTGGTTCGGAACCCTTGAGATGTCGGCGTTTCGCGTCTCTCTCTCAGGCACTTGTTTATAGTACCCAGATAACTCATTTGTGTCAACACTTTTTTCAAAGTTTTTTGGAATTATTTTTCGCTGCATTGCCCAAAGTGTTGCTGCGCAACACTTTTGAACCGCAATTTTTTTTGATTTTTTTGAAATATTCTTCCATGGGAATGAGTTTTCTTCGTAATGATGGGATTGTAAGCAAGCTGATTCCAAAATTATTTAACGAGAAAGCTTAATTAACCTCCCAACTCGAAGAGTGGCGATCGCTTTTACTAAGCCTGCTGTAGCCGTGGAGTAGGTTAGTTGTACTTCTATATGTAAGTGCCATAAGCATGTAGCTAGCTTTGCTTCCAAAGTTATATGCTGCTAAAAGGGTGACAGGGATAAGCTGCACTATACTCGTGAAAAACCCACGAATCCTTTATATATGAGAGATAGTTCGCTTTGCACTGAAGCTGGAGGGATGTACTTTGGGGAAGCGAATTAATCAACTAAAAATCGAGGAAGTGCACCATTGTGAGGCAGAAATTAAATATAGTGACTTTGGGAGTTAAAGATTTAAAGCGCTCTTTGAACTTCTATATAGATGGGTTGGGATGGAAGCCATCAAGTACTAGTACAGAAAATATTGCATTTTTTCCGATGGGTGGTGTTGTCTTTGCACTTTATCCACGAGAGAAGTTAGCTGAAGATGCAAAAATCAACTCCGATGGTAGTGGCTTTTCCGGAATCACCCTTGCTTACAATGCTAAGGAGCAAGCTGAAGTAGATGAAGTATTGAAAAAAGTGGAAAGTTTAGGGGCAAGCATCATCAAAAAACCAGAAACAGTTTTTTGGGGTGGTTACAGCGGATATTTCGCCGATTTTGACGGACATCTATGGGAAGTCGCATGGAATCCCTTTTTTAAATTCGATGAGTCGGATAATTTGATATTGCCTTGAAAATAGCGAGCCACAGAGGCACGAAAGTGAATAATATGAGTAAAGCGGACACATAACGAATAAATATAGCAGTTTTCCGTTGAGTGCGATACAGTTTTAACCGTTTTCTAAACCTCTCCCCTCCTGAAGTGAAAGGCTTTGAATCAAAAAAAATCAGCATTTTGCGTTCTAATAAGCGGGAAATTCGCTATATTTTCTCCATTGCCTTCATAGTAATTATCCACGAGCAATTCTTCATCGCTTGATGTTGAGTGATTATTCCCCGTGGATATGTAATTTTATAATTTACAGTTTTTAGTAAAGCGACTTTTTATGAAAAATAGAACTGGTGTATTACCGACCTTTATTATCTTGGACGATCACCTTAAAGACTGGTTACGAGAAGATATTGGTAGGGGCGATCGCACTACACAAAGTATTCTGAGTCAAGATTATAGGGAAGGTAAAGCGCAGTGGATAGCTAAGGCTGATGGAATAGTTGCTGGATTACCTATTGCGGGTAGAGTATTTCAACTTCTAAATGAAAAAGTTGATTTTAATCTGTTGGTGAAGGAAGGTGATTTTTGTCAGTCGGGAACAGTAATCGCGCAAATGCAGGGTTCCCTCGATGCTTTATTAACGGGTGAAAGAGTTGCGTTGAATTTAGCGATGCGTTTGAGTGGTATTGCAACAATGACTCGAAAGTATGTTGAAAAAATTGAAGATTTACCTACCCTATTTGTAGATACTCGCAAAACTACACCTGGTTTGAGGATATTGGAAAAGTACGCCATTCAAGTGGGTGGTGCAATCAATCATCGTATGGGTTTGGATGATGCGGTGATGATTAAAGATAACCATATTACCGCTGCGGGTGGAATTGGGAAAGCGATAATTTGTATTCGTTCCCAGATTCCTTATCCTTTGACTATAGAAGTAGAAACAGAAAATTTGGAACAAGTAAAAGAAGCTTTAGAATATCAAGCCGACATCATTATGTTGGATAATATGAAGGTGGATATGATGAGGGAAGCTGTCAAAGTCATTCGTCAGCACAATATTAAAGTGAAAATCGAAGCTTCTGGTAATGTGACGCACGAAACTATTCGCGCTATAGCTGAAACTGGAGTTGACTATATTTCCAGTAGTGCGCCGATTACTCAGTCAAAGTGGTTGGATTTGAGTATGAGAATTAATTAAAAAGATAATTTTCGATGGAAACAATAGGAATAACACGCTATTACCCAAGAGGATTGTATCGTGGCGAAGAAAAATAATTTCCGAAAAACTTGGAAAACATTAACTGAGCTAGGGCAAGAGTTTGGAGTATCGGCTATTAAATTTGGCAATCTGCTCAAGCAATATGGATTACGTGAAAAAGATGGTGAACCCACTCAGCTAGCAAAAGATGATATTTTTTTTGAGACAATTACGCCCAAGCAAGGTAAACCTTATTACTTATGGCATCGCCAGAAAACGTCTGAGTATCTTGTTTCTCAAGGTGTAACTAAAAACGGTGTATCGGCAAAAGAAGCTGAAAAAATGACCGAAGCAAGGAAGTTAGCACGCTCTTATATAGAAGCTCAAAAGCTTGATAATGAAGGCTCTAAGCTTGGTTATATGATGCTTTCGGAAATGGTAGAAGATATTCAAAAAGTTGGTTTAGAACGATTCAATCAAGCTCTAAAATCAATTGGATATAAAGGTGAGGAAGTTACTTTAGAAGATTGGTAATAAATTGACAAAAATGTTTCAATTACTAACGATCTTATCTACCGATACAGCTACATCCGGAAACGCTAAAGGATAAATTACTCCTTTAGTTATGGTAGATTTTGAAGCATATTCTCGATCTTCAGGTTGTCGAAATATAATTAACTGTCTTTTTTGGAGATTTACCACCCAATATTCAACTATTCCGATTTCTGCGTAAATTTTGGTTTTAATTTCTAAATCTTTTTCTAAACTGAAATTGGAATATTCAATTAACCAGAAAATATTTTCCGGATAAGGATGGTGTTCTAAATATTCGCGTCCTAAAGGTTGTACAATTGCAATATCGGGTTCGGATTCGGAATTATTGGGAAGGGTAATCGGTTTTGCTGAACGAATGATTGCTTTATCTCCCAACAATTTAATTAAATATGCTCCAGCCTCAGTACAAAAATAAGCATGTGGCTGCCCTTCCGGTGGCATTTCTACAATTTCCCCCTTCAATAATTCTACACGACGGTTATCGAATATTCCCGCGTCAATCATTTGGTGATATTCTTCTATTGTCCATTTGGCTAAAGTTACTGTCATGCCGTACGCCCTTCATATAACCACGCAAGTTAATCGAGCTTTAACTGATATTTTATCCAAAAGTATTGTGAAAAGCTTTGCTTTATTTAACAAGCTGTAATTCAGCAATTACGGGAAGATGATCTGAACCTGCTTCTTTACCAACATAAGCATTAACAGTTTTAATATCTTTTGTATGCCAAATATAATCAATTCTTCCCGCAGGAAAAAATCGACCTAGAAATGTATGTCCTAAGCCCCATCCCACTTGATAAAAGCTATCTTTCATCACGTTTTTCATTAAAGAATAAGTTTCTGATGTATCTGTAAAGTTACAGTCGCACATGATTATTATTGGATCATCATACTGTTTTACAATATTCTTTAAATAAGAAACTTGTTCGGCGCGACGAGTATACCAATCTTGAGCTAGTTCCAAAACTTGATTGAGGGGATAAAATGGAATCAAATGTGCAACAATTACTTCTATTGGATCTCCGTTATTTAAACGAAGTGTCACCTGAATTCCTCTTTGTAAAGGTGGTGCAGGTAAAGCGATAAGTTTATCAATGGGGAATCGACTCAAAATACCAACATTATGAGAAAGTTCCACGGGATGAAAGGCTTGATAAGGATAATCCTTCGCAAATCGTTCAATTAATATGGGTAAAGTTTCCGGAGTAGTTTCTTGTAAAC
>JBCBQE010000661.1:0-4311 GCA_039820385.1 Cyanobacteria bacterium J06635_10 | reverse complement strand
CTATCCTTTGGGAACAAAGAGCATTTCATGAGATTTAATGTGTCTTAAAATCAATTGCAGATATATCTTAATTTAGTTATTTTTCCCCATCCCTTCGTGCCATTTTCTCAAATAATGACGAATCTCAATCTCATGAAATGCTCTTTGTTCCCAAAGGATAGTACCAGGTCGTTTTATCTGATACACACCTAATGCTATCTCTTTATACTCCTCAATTACACCCTCCTTCTTAGCCGACAACAGTACTTTAACTGTCTCTGGAGTAATATCTACTACCCTTCTCTTTTGTTCTGCCGATATTGCATTCCAGGCTTCTTCTTTTATTTCTGGGTGTTCGTTGAATGTATTTCTTATTTCTTCCCAATTGCCATGAATTAGGGTATAGATTGCCTTATCTAAGAGGTTCTGAGTTAATTCGATTTCAGATTCTTCTGGTGAGTGTAAATATTTTTCATCAGTAAGTTCTTTAACTGTGGTGTAATGAGCAATAGTTTCGGAACCGGTTACTATTTCCAACTCGCTCCAGTGGAAGTACTCTTGAAAGTCATCAAACTTAACCAGGATTGGTTTATCTTTCCTTTCACATAATTCGATTATCTTACCCCGCATACTTTCATATTCACCTGCTTTAATCTCCACAATCGTAGTTGGTTTATATCCCATTGTAATTAGCGCATCCATTTTAATTACAGTGCCAACCCATTCAAACTCTTGCTCAAAGGTGTCGTAACGAGCTAAAATTTCACCCCAGGTTGTTCTCCATTTTGAATGATTCGTATATGCATAATTACAAAGATGATTGATTAGTTTTTCATCACGTCCACAAATATTAGCAATGGCACTCCATTTTTTATTTGCCCGAACTGTTGATTCCCAAGAAAGGCAGTTTTCAAAGATTAATTGACCTGTTTCTTGGCTAATTTCACCAATATTGTCAATGTCAGCGATCAAAAGCTCATTCAACTGTTGCCATTTCTCTTCTATCGTTTGATTAACCGGCACTACTGGTTCGCTATAATTATCTTCATCACTATTTTCTCTCGACTCATCCACATCCTCAGCAGTACTTCCATCTGGCTGCTGTTTTGTTATCTTTTCGTAAAAATCAGCGATTGCTTGTCTAATTATTTGTTGAGGAATAAAACCGTATTCGTCCATCAATTTTTGAGTTAATACCCCCGTCTGCTGGTCATCTTCGTACAACGGAGGAAATGCAACGTAACGCTCTTGTCTACAGTTTCTCTTCCATATTGAAGGTTTTTCTGGTAGTTGTGATTCTTTCTCTTTCTTCAGTTGCGCTTGTTTTTGTTTGATTAATTTGAATACGCAATCGCAAGTTATATCCTGATCATCAAACTGCTTCAATTCGTCGATTATTGACTTATATTTAACAGAACATAATTTCAACAAGGTTGTCACTGGGATTTGAGTTAAAGCTTGGGGACGACAAGCAAAATCTTGGTAGTGTTCGGCTAATTTGAGCGCTCGTTTTTCTTCTGAGCTTCCCTTATCCCAGCAATACTCTTGGAGTAGTTCTCGATATTCTGCCTTGCTGTAAGCTCGTTTGTATTCCCACAGTAAAAAACTCATATGTAAATACTCTATACTACTGGTTTCCAAATGATTTACTGGGTTAGCGTCTAAATCATGAGTTTGGGAATAGGTTGATTTTTGTAGTAGTTGCATGGTATGTTTTGTAACAGTTTTTTTCATTGGTAGTCGCACTTTCTTTAAGAGCGACTTTTATTTATCTGAGTTAGTCGAATATCAAGCAGCAATTCTTTCTTGCTTTCTGTGTGCTGCCAGTGCATAAGCAAGAGTATGTTGGGAGTGTTTGGGCATACGAGATAGTCCCATATCGCTACCCCAGTCGTACACTGCACTTTTAGATGTTTTCAAGGTATTGGATCGCAAAGTTAACCATTGACCTCGAAATTTGGTTGAAGTAACAACTTTTAATCTTTCTGAAGGAGATAATCCCTTAAGCAGCATCTCCTCGATGAATTCCATTGCAGTTAGCTTTGGTGGTTCCCGCGTCTTGATTGATTATTCTATTCAGTTCTTCTTTTGATAGGGCTAATTGCACGTAATTACACGTCATTCGAGCATATTGGGGCATTCCTTCAAAATTGGGATTTTCGCCCCGACTCCTTACTGTTTTCCTCTGTATACCCAGTATTTTTGAGAGTAATCTAACGCATTGAGCGCAATAGCTGAAGCTAGTAACTTCAACTAAGATTTCTTCGAGAGAAAGTTGATCTACAGAAAAACAGTAGCGTAGGAATTGTCGTGGTTCAATTTCGGCAATCGATAATTTCGGAACTAAAGAAAACATCTATCAACCCTCCTTAAATTTTGTAATTTTTTGTTAATCATCATCAAAAAAATAAGCGAAACTACTGCGCCAAGATAATCACTATGAATGTAAGTCAATATCTTCAAACCTTGGCAAATTAGGCTTTTTCCGCATTATTTTTTTGTAGAAATTTTTCAACAATTAGATAGTAATACTTATTCGTATTACAGTCAATACAATAGTGTATAGCTACTATACTTATAAACTCCCGAAACCCTTATGGTATCTTTGAAAAAAACGTAAGTTAATTTATGTCAACTGATGACGAGCGCAAACACAGACTTTCTGTTTTATGTAAGCGGCTCCGTGGAAATGAGTCGCTGCGTTCGTTTACAAAAAATCGTAGTAAACAGCTTCAAGGTATTAGTCACGCTTCCTGGAGTGTATGGGAAAGAGGTGCAGGAAATTTAAGTCGGGATTCTTTAGAGAGGTTGGTAGGCTTTATTGGTTGTTCTTACAAATCTCTTTTGAAATACCTTAACGGCTCTATAACTTTAGAAGAATTGCTTGAGCCAACTCTACCAATCATTGACGAATCAGAAGAAGAATCAACGTTTTCTGTAGATATAGCAGCTTCTTGGATGAAGTCACTACCTCTTAAAGACCAACTATTTATTGTTTCTCAAGGTTTTCAGTCATTTCAAGAACATCTTGATAAGCTTGTTGAAGAAAAAGCCAAAGAACTAGTTGAGCAAGAAAATCAGAAGTTAGTGAAAAAAAAAGCTGAGGACTTAGAAGAGGAAATTACTCGTGCAATTATAGGAGAAGGAGCGAAATTATTATTAGATTTATTGTCAGGTGAGAGTTACCCCCATAGCGCTGATATCGCAAAAGTGGCTCGAAAACTAAACCTAAGAACTGAAGATTTGATGGAATTGTGCGATCGGCTTTATTTGAATAAATCTAAAAAAGAACATTAGCATGGTCGTAGTACTTTGTAGCCAAGCTTTACTGCACTTAGTTTGAAATAGCAGCTAAGTTATTATTTGTCCCAATCGCTTCAAAACTCTTAATACTTCTCCCAGTTCGTGACGGCGGGGGAGTAGGGTAAATGTTCTGGAATTATCATAGCGTGGATTTTCGCCTAGACTCAATTTCACAAACGTAAACTCGTCGCCATTAGTAGCCATTCCATAAGCAATCTGATTGGACTGTGGCTGAGCTAGCATATAGGCGAGTAGTTGCGGCATCGCTACTCCCAAAGGTATCCCATTCCGTTTAGATTCGACCACCAAAAGCCAAAGCTGTTCCTGAATCACTAATGTATCGATAAAACCGCGAATTGTTTCTACTGGGTCTGTAATTTCTAATTCAATCCCGTATGGTGAGCGAATTTTAAATGGTGGCTCAAAAAACCCAGCAAGCTTGAGTAGCGGTGAAAGTATAATTAAATTTACTGTTCCTTCCAGAAGAACCCCATCTAATCTTTGATAATCATATATTTTTTTGATCCGGCCAATTTCTGCTTTTTCCGCTTCACTCAATTGTGGTAAATCTTCAACCCATTCATTGAAAAAATCATCGTCTTCGGCTTGAAACAAATTGCAGCGCGATTGCAGGTCTCTGAAAGATTTGATTTTATCAGTAACAGCTAAACTAAATGCCATTTTTTGTTTAAGGGTTTTAGCTTGTAGTTTAATTCAAGTCTATAAAAGATGTCTACCTACAATTGATTACCTATTTATTCAATGGAGTTGCCCAATTGACGACGCAGAGCCTATCGCCAATCAACAATATAATTATCAAATTGAAGCTACTGATTCCGATGGAGCGGAATTTGGTTATTTACTGGAAAACGCTCCCGAAGGAATGTCTGTTGATGAAAATGGTTTAATTACCTGGAATCCAACTACTGATAGTGCATTAAATTCCACGGTAGAATTATACGTCTTTGATAAACGCGGTGGTTACACTAAACAAGAATTTACAATCAACGTCACCGGTGGAAATAATAA